>NZ_LZKH01000008.1:0-55153 GCF_001672745.1 Mycobacterium sp. E1386 | reverse complement strand
CGCCGCCCGGAGGGGCGAGGCCGTTGCCGCGCAGACCGACGTCGCAGCTGGCGTGGTGCAGCTGTGCCCCGCGGGACCTTTACTGCGGTGTGGCAGAAGAAAACTCCGTCTCAGCGCCGGCACGCAGGCGGTGACCGCGCCAGTCCCGCGGGGACAGTCCGTATGCGGCGCGGAAGGCGCGGCTGAAACTCGACATGTCGGAGAATCCGTGCCGGCGCGCGACACTGGCGATGGTCACCGTCGCGTCGCTCCGGCCCAGCTCGTGGCGCGCGGCTTCCAACCGCCGGGTACGGATGTACTCGGCCAGGCTGATGTTGGCGTCGGCGCACTTTTGGTAGAGATGCCGCACCGAGACGAAGTGTGCCGCTGCGATGCGTTCGGCGTTGAGCTCCGGATCGCGCAGATGTCGAGACACGTAGTCCAGAATCCGGACGAGCAGCGTGTTGGCGAGGGGTTCGGCCGCGCGCTCTGCATAGCCCAACTGGGTCGTGATCACCGCGCGAAGCAGTTCGATGCTCGGGTGCGCGACGAGATCGCCGTTGACCGCGGTGAACAGGCTCGGATCGGCCGCCACCCGCCGGAGGTGATCGAAGGTCAACGTGGCCAGCGGATGCTCAGGGATAAGCGGCACGGCGCACGCTTCGCGGATCAGTTCAGTCGGCAAAGCGAGCGCGGAGTGGGGAATCTGGAAGAACTCCCCACCCATGCCCTCGGGGTTGAGCAACGTGTAGGGGGCGCTGGAGTCGTACAGCGCCATCGCACCGGGGTGCAGAACCGCCTCCCTGTCCTCCTGCACCACCATCGCGGTACCGGCCAGCTGCAGATTGACGAAGACTGTGGGCTCGGCGCCATCGCGCGCCAGCGCTGGTGTCCGGACCACCCTGTTGGCGGTCGTCTCTCCGACGCAGACGGTCAGGTCACCGAGCGGCGTGACCAGCCCGTGAGCGGTCGCGCCCGGGCCGTCTTCCACCCAATGCCATTCGACAGACACCATGGCCGCGCCCATCGCCCAGTGCATGTAATCGGAGCGTTCCACCGGGTCGACAGGGTCGGTATCGAGGACGATGGCCATGGGGAAGACTTCCTTTCACCTGGCAGGCGAGGGCCCCGTTGCTTGATCGCAATCCTAAAACCGGACCCGCGAGGCCGCCAAGCGTCGGGCTGGGCCAAGCGCTGTCGCACGCGTCGCCCGCCGCGGTGTCCCCGGTTTGCCGCGAACATGGGTTGCCGCCCCTCGGGGCCCGTGGCCCAGTGGTGTTCGGCGTGCCGCCGAGGAGAACTGGTCAATCACCGATCGATTCCAGCCAGGAGCAATTCACCCAACGCGAGCGCTTCTACCATCGCCTTCAAGAGTCCAGAAGGCCTCCGTAGCAGCCTTCTACCGTGGAGGGGACAGCGATGCCGACGTTCAACCACAACATGTTCGACCACGCGGATGTCAGGATCCATTACGTGACCGTGGGTACCCCGCCGAGTCACGGTGGCGACGATCGGACCGTGGTGCTGCTGCACGGCTGGCCCCAGACCTGGTGGGAATGGCGCCATGTCATAGGGCCCTTGCACGAGGACGGCTGGTTCGTCGTCGCTCCCGACTACCGAGGTGCCGGGGGGTCCTCCAAGCCACCCGGCGGCTACGACAAACAAACCATGGCAGGTGACATCAAGGCCCTGCTCGACCATCTCGGTGTGCAGAAGCCCATCACCTTGGTAGGCCACGACCTCGGGCTGATGGTCGCCTACGCCTACGCCTGCCTGTACTCGACCGACGTCGAACGTCTTGTGCTCATGGAGGCGCCGATCCCGGGGACCAATGCGTACGAGAGCGTGGCCACGACCAAGTACAGCGCGAATAAACTCTGGCACTTCCACCTGCACGGGGCGGCCGACAACGTCGCCGAGACGCTCATCGCTGGAAGCGAATTCCCTTACCTACGTTCGTTTTACCAGCGCCTGAGCGCCAATCCCGACGCGATCTCAATATCGGACGCGCAGCGATACGTCGCTGACTACACGGCCCCGGGAGCCATGCGTGCCGGCCTCGAATTGTTCCGCGCCTTCGAGCAGGACGCGTCCGACAACCGACGCATTCTGGCGGAGCAGGGCAAGCTCACGTTGCCGGTTCTCGGACTGGGCGGGACCGCGAGCTTCTTCGTACCGATCGCCGAGGCCATGCTCTTGGAGGTCGCCGACAACGTCACGGTCCGGCCCATCGAAAATTCGGGACACTGGATCGCCGAGGAACAACCCGAGGCGCTCCTGTCGTGCCTGCGCGAATTCATCGAGGTAACCGGCGGTACGAAGGGACGCGCGGCGTGATCATCTTGAATGTCTTCTTCGACGTGGCGCAAGCGCACGAAGCCGATTTTCTGAAGCTGTTGAACCACATGGTGGTTGAGTCCAACAAGGAAGACGGCTGCGGCCTGTATCAACTGTGGCGCAACGCCCATGATCCTTACAGTTACGTCCTCGTCGAACACTGGGCCTCACAGGAGAGCCTTGTCGCCCATGGCAAAACGCCGCACTGGATCAACTTCAACGACACCGTCAACGGATACTTGAAGTCCGACTACGAGGAACACCACTACAACGAGATCCCACGCTGAGCCCCAGGACGCGAGCGCGGGTGGAGATGCTTTGGACCCGCTGGGCTACAACGCGTACAGCGCCGGTAGGTTGACGACGATCGCCTCTTGGCTGCTGCGGGCAATGACCAACTCTGCCGGTGTGTTTGGATCGGGATTCTCCTCACGGTGGGGCAGATGTGGGGGTACGAAGACGTAATCGCCAGGATCGGTCCGGACCCGAACCTCGCGCTCCCCGTCAAAGAACACAAACTCGGGATGCCCGCTGCGGACGTAGATCATCGTCTCGGAATCACCGTGGTGATGGTTGGCCGAGACGCTGCCCGGCGACGCCAAGGTTTCTCCCATCCAGAGCTTTTCGCTACCCACGGTGGATCCACTCAGCGCGGCGAAGCGCTGCATGCCGTCCGTCTGCGCTGTGGTGGCATCAAGTTCGGTTGACTTGACGTGGCGGACGCGATTGCGCTGTACATGCTGCTGGGCATTGGGGGTGAAATCGGGATGAAAACCGTCGGGGCCGGCCATGCAGTCGAGCGTAGACCTCCCGAGAGGCTCAACAATCGCCGTGCCCCGGACGAATTCGAGACAATCAGCGATCAAATCAAGTCAGTCTCAACACATTCGCGGTGGAGGCCGCGACGGTCGGTGGTCGACCTTTACAGTCAGCCGTTCACCGCCTGCTCGCGCGCCCACCGGTAGTCGGCCTTGCCCGACGGGCTGCGCTCGATTGCCGCGCGGAACACGATCGCTTTGGGTAGTTTGTAGCGGGCCAGCGATTGACCGGCGTGGGCGACCAACTCCTCGGCGTCCGCGCGGGCGCCTTCGGCCAGCGCGACGACGGCCACGACCTCCTGGCCCCACCGCTCGCTGGGACGGCCGGCGACCACCACGTCGGCCACCGCCGGGTGCGACGCGATGGCGGTCTCGACCTCCTCGACGAAAATTTTCTCGCCGCCCGAGTTGATCGTCACCGAATCGCGGCCCAGCAGTTCGATCTTGCCATCGGGATGGTGGCGGGCCCGGTCGCCGGGAATCGCGTAACGCACGCCGTCGATGACGGGAAATGTCTTGGCGGTCTTGGCCGCATCACCCTTGTAGCCCAGTGGGACGTAGCCGCGTTGCGCCAGCCAGCCCATGCCGTCGTGGCCCGGCTCCAGGATGGTGGCCAGATCCTCGGCCGCCACGAACGTGTCCGGGCCGGCGTTGAAGGTGCCGGTGGACACCGCTCCCGAAGTGGACATGTGGTGCATCTGCGCGCCGGTTTCCGAGGATCCGACACCGTCGACGACGACGGCGTTCGGCAGGACTTCGATCAACCGTTGCTTGACGAACGGGGTGAGCAGCGCGCCGCCGTTGGCGACCACCGCCAGCGACGACACGTCCGCAATCCCTTTCTCGATGGCGGCGACCAAGGGGCGGGCCATCGCGTCGCCGACCACCGTCACCACGGTCACGCGCTCGCGCTCGATGGTGCGGACGACCTCGTCGGCGTCCAGACGATCGACGACCGAAGGGAAGACGACGGACTGCCCGGTCGTGATCGCCGTCATCACGCTCCACTGGGCCGCGCCGTGCATCAGCGGCGGCAGGATCATCAACTTGGTGCCGGGGCCCGCGACCACTCCCGCCGCGATCTCCTCGACGGACCCGAACGGCTCGCCGGTCATCAGGTTGCGCCCTCCGAAGGACGTCATGAAGATGTCGTGCTGGCGCCACAGCACACCTTTCGGCATGCCCGTCGTGCCGCCCGTGTACAGGACGTACAGGTCGTCGGGCGAAGGCTGCACCGGGGGTGGCTCCGGCGTGGAGGACGCGATGATGGTCTCGTAATCCACTGCGCCGTAGATCAATTCGTTGCCGGAGTCATCGGCGATCTGGATCAGGACCCGCAGCTGCGGGAGGTCCGGCAGGATTTCGGCCACCCGTGGCGCGAAGGCGGCGTGGTAGATCAGCGCGGTCGCCCCCGAATCCGCCAACAGATACTGCAGCTCGCTCTTGACGTAGCGGAAGTTGACGTTGAAGGGGGCGACTCGGGCTTGAAACGCGCCCAGCAGCGCCTCGACGAATTCGTTCCCGTTGTAGGCGTAGATGCCGAGCAGGTCCTGACCGGCCTCGTGGCCGGGGATCCCGGAGCGTTCGGTGTGGCAGCCCAGCCCACGGGAGTGCAGGTACGCGGCGAGGCGTTGCGACCGTTCGAGCACCTGTGCGTACGTGTACCGCCGTTCACCCTGGATCAGCAGCTCCCGGTCGGGAATCGCGGCCGCGACGGCCTTCGCGACGGCGGGGACAGTGAATTGTGTTGCGGTGTCGGACATCAGGCCTCTCAAGGCTGGTGGGGGAGCAAGCGGACCATCAGGCCGTTGGCTTCGCTGAGCAAGGTTCCATTGCCGGCCGTCATAGTAGCGTCAATGAAAAGTTTCCTGCCGTCGATGCGGGTGATGCGTCCGTGGGCGGTCAGCGGCTCGTCGATCGGGGTGATGGCTCGGTAGTCGACATGCAGGTATGCGGTCCGGGTAGGTGGCGTGCCCGCTGTGGAGACCACCATCCCGAACAGCCAGTCGTAGAACAGCGGGATCATGCCGCCGTGCACGGCGTTGTTTCCGCCGATGTGTGCGGTGGTGAAGTGGCCGGCCATGGTTACGCCGTCGGGGCCTGACTCGGTCACCATCCAGGGCGGCATCAAGGGGTGGGCCAACCCGGGCAGGCTCAGCACTCGCCCGGCGACCGACTCGGTCTCCGGGACCTGGTGGCCATCGAGCAGCGCGCAAGCGCTCTCCAGGTGCATGGTCGCGGCGGCCCAAAGCGCGGGGTCGGGCTTGGTGGACACGGTCAGGTCCTGCAGGCGGCGCAGCGCAGCGACGAACGGACCGAGTTCCTCGGGCGCGTCCTCGACGGGATTGACGTCGGGGAATCCGCCACGAACACCGGGTGCGGTGCCGGTCATGGCCGCGTCCACACGTCGAGCAACTCGTCGGTGGTGGTGATGGTCGCGAGCAGCGACAGGGTGTTGGCGATGATGGCCTCTCCGTATTCGGTGGGTATGCCGGCGACCGCATCGCGGGGCACGACGACGCGGTAGGCGGCGTTGACGGCGTCCATGACGACGTTGGGGATGGCGATGTTCAGCGACACCCCGACGACCACGATGGTGGACACCCCTAGGTTGCGCAGTATCGCGTCCAGGTCGGTGCCGCCCATAGGCCCGACGCCGTGCCAGCGGCTGAGCACCAGATCGCTTGGCTCCGGCCCCAATTCGGGCAACACGGCCGCCCCGGGGGTGCCCGGGGTGATGTCGACTTGACCGTGCCCCATGGCGAAGATCTTGGCGTTGTGGTTGGAGCCGAGCCCGTCGGGGCGCCGCTGCACCAAGCAGTGCACGACGCGGACACCGGCCGCCCGGGCCGCCGGCAACAGCCGGACGATGTTCGGCAGGGCGACCCGCCGTGCTTCCTCGGCCAGCATCGCCAGTCCGGCGTGGGGCCCGATGACGGCGCCCTGACATTCCTGTGTGACGATCGCGGTGCGCTCGGGTGCGGCGATCTCGGCGAGTTTCGGGGTCATGCCGGTACTTCGTAGAACTGTTTGGCCCACTTCCGCAATGCCATATAACCTTTCGCGTCCACCTTGGAGAGCGCCGGATTCTCGACGTACTTCTGGTACCGCCAGATTCGCAGATCGTCGAAGACGGTGGACAGGAATTGCTGTTCGATCACGTCGCGCAGCTTGCCCTGCGGTACGTCGGATGTGTCGCCGGGGACCCGCGGCCACCAGATCGAGTAGAACAGGTCCGAACACTCATCGTCGGCCGGAGTGCAGGTGAAGATCAGCCGATGGTTCTGGGCGCCCTCGAAGACGCTGATCGCTCCGCCCAGGCCGAACAGGTGGCTGTGGAACCGCAGCGCGAGGTCGTCGGGGTTGTCGCTGCGCGCGTCCGGCCAGCCCGCGACGAACTGCCACTCGTGGTCGACGATCTTCCAGTCCAGCACCCGCGGCGTCACCGTGGCATGGTGTACGAATTCGAAATGTGCGCTGTCGGGGGCATTCTCCGCGACGATCTGTGGATGCACCGGCTCGCGTTCGGCGCGGCGAGAGAACTCCGGGTACGCGCGGTAATACGCCGTCGGGTCGGTTTCAAATTGCGGAAATTTCCTAAAGATGTCCGGCATGTCCCACTGCGGCTCCTTGCCTTCCGGCTGGTGCCAGATGAACACGCAGTCGTACTGCTCGCGCACCGGGTACACCCGCAGCCGCAGCGCGCGGTTGGGCCGGTCGGGTTGATAGGGGATGTACCGGTTGGTGCCGTCCGGGCCCCAGCGCCAGCCGTGGAAGGGGCATTCGACGCAGTCGCCGAGCACCTTGCCGCCGTGGCCGATGTGGGCCCCGAGGTGTTTGCAGTGCGCTTCCAAGACGTGTAGCTCGCCGGACTCGTCGCGGTAAGCGACCAGATCCTCGCCAAAGTAGTGCAGCGGCCGCACCTCGCCAATCGGAAATTCGGGCGACCACCCGACCATGAACCACCCGGTGACCTTCCAGGTGAAGGGCACTTTCACGCCGAAGCCTCCGATTGCCTGATACTAAGTCCGTTACAGTATAGATTTCAGCAGTCCGGCCCGTGCACGGCAAGGAGTTGATGTGACTGAAGCGGCTGACACCCGGAGCGACGTCATCGTCATCGGCGCCGGCTTCTCCGGGGTCTACACCGGCCGAATCCCCGAATATCGACGGCGCCGCTGCGACGAAATCGCGGCCGGCGGATACACCGGTTTCAAGCTGGCTTAGGTGAGTGGCATGGCGAAGGTGACCCGTGGGCTGGGGCTCGCCAGGGAGGCGACCCGCGAGCTCGGCATGTTGTTGCCGCGCACGGTGGCCAGCCTGAACGAATCGACCGGCTGGGCTCCAATGTCGCCGCGTGGCGTGCGCCAGTTCGGCGAGGTCATGCTGGACGAGCTTGTGCTGAGCGGCTTTTCGCTGCTCGGCGGGGGCCCGGCGGCGATGCGCCCCCTGGCCGGCTGCGCAGCCGCGGCCGAGGAGTTGTCGGCCCTGGGCATCGACCGCGCGCACGCGGACCCGAATCCGCTGCGGGCGACCTCGGTGCGGCGGCGGCGCATCGGCAACCTGGCGTACGAACGGATGACGTTCGAGCACGATCCGGGGTTGCCGAAATCGCTGGAAGCCGAGGGCCTGGGCGGAACGGCGAGGGCGGTGGTGCACCTGTGCCGGCACACCGACGGCCCGAGACCGTGGCTCATCTGGGTGCATGGCGCCGGCCAGGGCGGCACGGAAGACCTGCTGTTGACCCGCATCGGCCGAATACATCACCAGCTGGGATTCAACGTCGCATTGCCGGTGCAGCCCGGTCATGGATGCCGGCGCAGGGAATGGCCCGCCTATCCCGACATGGACCCCTTGGGCAACGTCGCCGGCATGATGCGCTCGGTCTCGGAGATCCGCGCGGTGGTGCGATGGGTACAACCACAGGCGAGTGCGGTTGTGGTAGCTGGGGTTTCGATGGGGACTCCGGTCGCGGCGCTGGTTTCGCACCTGGAAAGGCAGATCGACGCAGTGGCGCTCTACACGCCGATCCTCGGGCTGAATGCGATGATCGCGCGGCATCTGGGGCGCGGGGGATCGTCGCGGGACGGATTCCGCGACCTGCTGGCCTCCCCGGACGTGGCGAACCTGACCTCGGTGGTCGACCCACTGCGGGTGGATCCGGCACCGCCGCCGCACCGCCGGCTCATCGTCGGCGCCTGGCACGACCGGATGGCGATGCGCGATCCCGCGGTCGAGTTGCAGGAGCGCTGGGGCGGCCAACTGTACTGGTACGACGGCAGCCACGTGGGGCACATTTTCTCCCGGCGCGTGCAGCGGGTGACCGATCGATTCCTGCGCGAGGTGGCCGGCTGATGGCGGACCCGCGCACCGCCCGCGAAGTCGTCGAGCTCTACAACCTCGTCGTCTGGAACCAGCACAACCTGAAGCTGGCCGAGGAGTTGTTCGCAGACACCGTGATCCGGCACGGGGTGGGTGAGGCGCATACGCTGACCCGCGACCAGGCGGTCAGCCGGGTCGAAGACGTCTGGGCGATGTTCGACCAGTTGAGGTTCGATCTGAACGTCGTCGCCGCCGGAGACGACGGCGAGCACGTCGCGATCGTCTACGACTCGTCGATGACCGCCAAGGACGGCACCACGGCGAACGTCGCCAGCATCGAGGTGTTCCGCGTCGTCGACGGGAAGATCACCGAAGTCTGGAATTGCGGCTATCAGCAAGGAGTTTGGAGTTGACCGATCGCACTCTCGATGAGTTGGGCTACTACCTGCTGGCCGGCGCCGGCGGGGAAGGCCCGGCAACGCTGGTCGATGAGGCCCGCCGCGGCGAGGAGCTGGGCCTCGGCACCGCGTTCATCTCCGAGCGCTGGAACGTCAAGGAGGCGTCGTCGCTGACCGGTGCCGCGTGCGCCGTGACGACCCGGATGCAGATCGCCACCGCCGCAACCAATCACAACACCCGCCACCCGCTGATCACCGGGTCGTGGGCCACCACCATGCACCGCCTCTCCGGCGGGCGATTCACGCTGGGGATCGGCCGGGGCATCGCGGCGATCTACGGGGCGTTCGGCATACCGGCGGTCACCACCGCGCAGATGGAGGACTGGGCCCAGGTCATGCGGCGCCTATGGCGCGGCGAGCTGATCTTCAACCACAACGGGCCGATGGGCAAATACCCGATCCTGTTCCTCGACCCCGACTTCAACGAGGAAATCCGCTTGGCGCTGGTGGCTTTCGGGCCGAATACGCTCGAGCTCGGGGGACGCGTGTTCGACGACGTCATCCTGCACACCTATTTCACCCCGGAGACGCTGCAGCGCTGTGTTAAGACGGTGAAAGCCGCGGCCGAAAAGGCCGGACGCGACCCGGACGACGTGCGGGTGTGGTCGTGCTTTGCCACCGTCGGCGACCACCTGCCCGAGGAGTTGCGGTTGAAGAAGACTGTCGCGCGCCTGGCCACCTACCTGCAGGGCTACGGCGACCTGATGGTCCGGACGAACAATTGGGATCCGGCTGTGCTGCATCGCTTCCGGGACGACCCAGTGGTGACGTCGATCGCCGGTGGGATCGACCACAAGGCCACGGCCCAGCAGATCGAACACATCGCGACGTTGATTCCCGACGAGTGGCTGGAGCCGTCGGCGACCGGGTCTGCCCGGCAATGCGCGGATCGCGTCCGCAGGGAATTCGACTACGGGGCCGACGCCGTGATCATGCACGGCGCGACGCCGGACGAACTGGAGCCCGTTATCGCGGCCTACCGGGCGGGTGACTAGCACCAGTCAGGGCATGATGACGGTCCGGCTGACCGGTTCGGCGGCGGCCTGCCGGCTCGACAGTCCACGAAGCAATGAACTAAGCAAGGCATCACGGGTTTCGCGGGGATCGATGAGTTCGTCGAATCCCAGATGTTCGGCCGAGCGATAGGACGCCTGCAGCTCGGCGTCGCGCAGCTTCGCGGTGATGTCCTCACCGGCATGCGTCGCCCGGCCCAGCGCCGCCGCGCTCATGGCGCCCATGGTGGCGCCGGGGTAAGCGAAGGTCGCGCTCTGGTGATCGAAACCCAACAGCGACATGACCATCGAGCCGAATCCGTATGCCTTGCGCAGCGTGACGTGCAGCTTGACCGTGGTGGCCGCGGTCTGCGCGGCGAACATCCGCGCACCGGCGCGCAGCACGCCGCTGCGCTCGGACCGACTACCGGGCAGCATGCCGGGGTTATCGGCAAGGAACACGATGGGCAGGTGGAAGGAGTCGGCCACCATGATGAAGTGTGCCGCTTTGTCGGCCGCGTCGGCGTCGATCGAGCCCGCGAGCACGTTGGGCTGGTTCGCGACGACCGCGACCGGGTGGCCACCGAGATGGGCCAACGCGCAGATGATCGCTTTGCCGTACTGCGGCTGGACTTCGAACCAGTCGGGCCGGTCGAAGACCACGTCCAGCACCGCCCGCATGTCGTAGATGCGGCGGTTGTCGCGAGAGACGATGTCGAGCAGTTCGGGCGTCGCACGGGGCCCGCTGGCCTCGTCCGGCGGCCGCGGCGCCGGGTACGACCATGCGCTCGGCGGGAAATACGACAGGTACCGCCGGATATCGGCGATCACGGCTTCGTCGTCTTCGGCAACGTTGTGGATCACCCCGCTCGGCAATGCGGTGCCGGGCCCGCCGAGGTCCTCCTTCGAGATCTCTTCTCCGGTGGACTCTTTGACGACCGGCGGTCCGGCGGTGAAGATGGCGCCCTGTCTGCTCATGATGCGGAAGTCGCACACGGGCGCGACCAGCGCGCCATGTCCGGCCGACGGACCCAACACCGCGGCGACGGTCGGCACCTTGCCCGAGCACTGCGCCTGGGCGAGCAGGTCGGTCGGGGCGCGGCCGTAATGCCCACCGCCAGGGCGAAAGCCGGCGCCTTCGAGCAGCATCACCAGGGGAACCTTGTCGCGCAGCGCGAGTTCGGCGATGCGATAGCGCTTGGAGTTGCCGCCGGGTCCGATGCTGCCGGCCATGGTGGTGAAGTCCTCCGAGCCCAGCATCACCGGTGAACCGTTGATCGATCCGGAGCCGACGACCAGCCCGTCGGCCGCGATGTCGCCACCGACCAGCGTGCCGATTTCGCGGAACGTCCCCGGGTCGAGGAGGTGTTCGATGCGCGCGCGGGCGTCGAGCTTGCCCTTGCCGCGGTGCTTGTCGAGGCGTTCGGGACCACCCATGCCCCACGCGCGCTGACGGCGCCGCCCGAGATCGTCGAGCGTTTCTCCCCAGTCCTGGGCTTTCGGCATGCCTATGTCCTACCTCATGGAAGTTTCGTCTGGCGAGCAGGCCCGATGGTGGCGACCCGCCGCGCCCGGCTACGCCGCGCTTGCGATCGCCACGTCTGCAGGGTCACATACTGGATTGCTTACTGTAAAGTTACCCGCATGGCCGACGCCGCCCGCCTCAAGGTCGACGGGGGCATCCCCAATCAACTCGCCCGGGTGACCGATGCGGCGGTCGCCCTGGAACGTGACGGGTACGACGGCGGCTGGACGGCGGAAACAAGTCACGACCCATTCCTGCCCCTGCTGCTCGCCGCCGAGCACACGTCGCGGCTCGAACTCGGCACCAACATCGCCGTGGCGTTCGCCCGCAACCCGATGATCGTCGCCAACATCGGTTGGGACCTGCAGGCGTACTCGAAGGGCCGGTTCATTCTTGGGCTGGGCACCCAGATTCAGCCGCATATCGAAAAGCGGTTCAGCATGCCGTGGAGCCATCCCGCGCGCCGGATGCGCGAGTTCGTCTCCGCCCTGCACGCGATCTGGTCCGCTTGGAAAGACGGCGGGAAGCTGCGTTTCGAGGGGGATTTCTACACCCACAAGATCATGACCCCGATGTTCACGCCGGAGCCGCAGCCCTATTCCCCGCCGAAGATCTTCATCGCGGCGGTCGGCGAAGCGATGACCGAGATGTGCGGCGAGGCCGCCGACGGTCATCTCGGACACCCGATGGTTTCCAAGCGTTACCTGGACGAGGTCACGATGCCGGCGCTGCTGCGCGGCATGCAGCGAGCCGGCAGGCGCCGCAGCGACTTTGAAGTGTCCAGCGAGGTGATGATCGCGACCGGCGAGAACGAGGACGAATTGGCTGCCGCGACCGCCGCCGTGCGCAAGCAGATCGCCTTCTACGGGTCGACGCCCGCTTACCGCAGGGTGTTGGAGCTGCACGGTTGGGGAGACCTGCAGACCGAGCTGCACCGCCTGTCGATCGCGGGCGAGTGGGACGCGATGGGCGCGCTGATCGACGACGAGGCGCTCGCGGCCTTCGCCGTCGTCGGCCCGGTGGACACCATCGCCGCCGCCCTCAGAGGTCGCTGCCACGGCGCGGTCGACCGGGTCCTGCCCATCTTCTTCAACGCCTCCCAGTCCTCGATCACGGCCGCACTGAAGGAGTTTCGCGAGTGAGCACAACCACGGTAGACGAGTCCGCCAACCTGCTGGCGGATCCCTTGGCGTACACCGACGAGGAGCGGTTGCACGCGGCGCTGACCCATTTGCGCGCCAACGCACCGGTGTCGTGGGTCGAGGTGCCGGACTACCGGCCGTTCTGGGCGATCACCAAGCACGCCGACATCATGGACATCGAACGCGAGAACATGCTGTTCACCAACTGGCCCCGCCCGGTCTTGACGACGACAGAGGGCGACGAGATGCAGGCGGCTGCGGGCGTGCGGACGCTGATCCACCTCGACGACCCGCAGCATCGGGTGGTGCGTGCGATCGGGTCCGACTGGTTTCGGCCAAAGGCGATGCGGGCGTTGAAGGTTCGTGTTGACGAGCTCGCGAAGACCTACGTCGACAAGATGATGGCCGCTAGCCCGGAGTGCGACTTCGTTCAGGAGGTCGCGGTCAATTACCCGCTCTACGTGATCATGTCGCTGCTGGGGCTGCCGGAGGCGGACTTCCCGCGGATGCTCAAGTTGACCCAGGAGCTGTTCGGCAGCGACGACTCCGAGTTCAAGCGGGGCACCACCAACGAGGATCAGCTGCCCGCCTTGTTCGACATGTTCCAGTACTTCAACGGGGTGACCGAGTCCCGCCGCGAGCGTCCCACCGAGGATCTGGCATCCGCCATCGCCAACGCGCGCGTCGACGGGGAGCCGCTGTCGGACATCGACACCGTGTCGTATTACCTCATCGTCGCCACCGCGGGCCACGACACCACCAGCGCGACCATCTCCGGGGGCCTGCACGCGCTCATCGAAAATCCCGACCAGCTCGAGCGCCTGCGCGGCAACCTCGACCTGATGCCGCTGGCCACCGAGGAAATGATCCGCTGGGTTACCCCGGTCAAGGAATTCATGCGCACCGCCACCGAGGACACCACCGTGCGCGGCGTGCCCATCGCGGCGGGGGATTCGGTGCTGCTGTCCTACGTGTCGGCCAATCGCGACGAGGACGTCTTCGCCGACCCGTTCCGCTTCGACGTCGGGCGCGATCCCAACAAGCACCTGGCCTTCGGCTATGGGGTGCACTTCTGCATGGGCGCCGCGCTGGCCCGCATGGAGGTCAACAGCTTCTTCACCGAGCTGCTGCCCAGGCTCAAATCCATTGAACTGAGCGGTGATCCAGAACTTGTTGCCACGACCTTCGTCGGCGGCCTCAAACACCTGCCGGTGCGTTACACGCTGACCTGAGGAATCGCCCGGGTTGAGCGACCCGCTTAGTCCGGGTGTGCGACGATCGCGATCGTTACGCTCCCCCCGGAGGACTAGGCAATGACGCGTAGGACGATTGTCATCACCGGTGCCAGCGATGGCATCGGCGCCGCGGCGGCCCGCCGGCTACACCGCGACGGCGCGAACGTCGTACTGGTCGGACGAACGGAAAGCAAGACCGCCGCCATGGCTGCTGAGTTGGACGCCGCTTATTTTGTGGCCGACTTCGCCGATCTGTGCCAAGTGCGGGCCCTGGCGGACAAGATCCGTTCGGAATGCCCGCGGATCGACGTGCTGGGCAACAACGCCGGCGGGGTGTTCAGCAAGCTGCGCGACACGGTCGATGGCCATGAGATCACTTTCCAGGTGAATTACCTGGCGCCGTTTCTGCTCACCACGCTGTTGCTCGATGTGCTCGTCGTTTCGCGCGCCACGATCGTCAACACGTCGAGTTCGTCGCAGCGGCTGCTCCGCCACGTCACCCTCGGTGATTTCGAAACGACCGTCGAGCGCCGGCCGAGCACCGCCTACGCCGTCGCAAAACTGGCAAACATCTTGTTCACCAGGGAATTACATCGGCGCTACTACGTCGACGGGCTTTCGGCCGCCGTGGTGCACCCGGGCTTCGTCAACACCAATATCGGTCACTCGTCGGGATCGCGATTCCTGACCACCATGCAGCGCACCCCGGTGAGCCGCCTCATCAAAGCCCCGGATCGGGGTGCCGACCAGCTGGTCTGGCTGGCCTCGACTACGCCCGGCGTCGACTGGGCATCCGGCGAGTACTACTCGAACGGGAAGGTCGCGAGGGCCAACCGCGCGGCAAACGATCCCGTGCTCGCGCGCGAGCTGTGGGATCGCACATTGGCCAAGGTCGCTTAGGCGATCGCCAGAGCCGACGCAGAAGTAGGCCGTCTCACACTTTCAATACCAGCTGGTATCCAATCGATACTGAAGAGTATGCTGCCGGTCATGTCGCCTGTCAAACCGCGCCGAACCCGCCCCACTCGCGACGAGGTTCGCGACCGGATCCTGGACGCGGCGTCGAAGGTATTCGCCGCCGAAGGGTTCGCCGGTGCCACGATCGACGCCATCGGGCAGGCCGCGGGCTTCACCAAGGGCGCGGTCTACTCGAACTTTGAATCCAAGGACGACCTGGTCCTGGCTCTCCTCGACCGCCAGTTCGAGCTTCGTGGCGAGCAGATCGCGACAGCGCTGGACAGCAGCGGCGGCGACACCCGCGCGGCCGCACTGGAATTGAGCAGATCGGTGCTTGACACAGTTCGCGACCATTCCGACTATTACGTGTTGTTCGTCGAATACTGGCTGCGGGCCCAGCGTGACCCCCAGGTGCGCGAGCGCCTCATCGAACGCCGCCGCGCCGCCGCCGCCGACCAAGCGCTGCACATCGTCGGATCAAATCCTTCGGTGGCATCCGATCGGGAGCTGGCCGACGTCGCCCAGCTCGTCGTCACGATCAACCTCGGCATCGCGATGGAAGAGGTCCTCCGTCCTGGGACCATGAACCCCGACCTGCTCGCGCAGCTGATCACCGTAGCGCTGGAATCAGTCCTGGTTTCCGCCGAGGAGGGAATGCCCCACCATGGACACAAATGACGCGCCGGACGCCGCGGCGCCGGTGATCATCGCCCGCGGGTTAGGCGTCGACGGCGAGCACGGCCCCCTCTTCTCGGATATCGATCTCGCGCTGGCACCGGGTTTTCACGCGATCCAGATGCCCGGCGGACCCGGCCAGACCACGCTGCTGCTGACGCTCGCGGGACGATTCAAACCGAGCCACGGCACGCTGACCGTCCTCGGCGAGACAACCGCGCGCGCGATCCGCCGGCACTGCTCGATCGCGGCCTTCGAAGACATTGACGACCTCGAGGAATCGGTGACCGTGGGGACGGTGTTCGCCGAGCAACTTCGGTGGCTGGCGCCGTGGTATTCATCGGTGCCGGCGCAATCGGGTTCGGCCGAGCTGTCCGAGGTATTCGGCGAAATACCCCCGCCGTCCCACGACACCTACATCGTTGAATTGTCGGACCTGGAACTGTTTTTGCTGCGAATAACGCTCGCGCTGCTGTCGAAGCGTCCGATTTTGGTGGTCGGCGACCTTGAACAGGTTCGTGACAATTCCCGGCGGGCGCTCGCGGCCGACAGGCTCGGTGTGATCGCCGAGCAGCGCACCGTGGTCGTCGGGGTGACCAACCCGCTCGGCACGGACGCGCCGGACCACGAACTACACGATCACCGCATCCTGACCGGAGAGGACTGAAGATGCTGGCTGGACTCGCCTTCGGCTCGGAGATCAAGCGATTCGGCCGCAGCCGCCTGACGCGCGTGGCCATCGTCGTGCTGATGCTGCTGCCCCTGGTGTATGGGGCGCTGTACCTCTGGGCGTTCTGGGATCCCTTCGGCCACACCAACAAGATGCCGGTGGCGCTGGTCAACTCCGACCGTGGCGCCGTCGTGTCCGGCCAGCAATTCAACGCCGGCGCGGAGATCGCCAAGAGCCTGACCGCGGACGGCGGCTTGGACTGGCACGTCGTGGACTTGCCGGAGGCACGCAACGGAGTCGACCACGGCAAGTACTACTTCATGGTCGAGTTGCCACCGGACTTCAGCGCGGCGATCGCATCACCGGTGACCGGGCAACCCAAGAAGGCCAACCTGATCGCCGTCTACAACGACGCCAACAACTACATCTCGACGAGTATCGGTCGCACCGCCATCGGTCAGGTGCTCAACGCCGTGTCCAGCCGGATCTCGGGGCAAGCCGTCAATCAGGTGCTGTCAATAGTGGTTTCATCGGGATCGGGTATCAAGCAGGCCGCCGACGGGGCCACTCAACTCGACGACGGGGCCGGTCAGCTGGTGGCCGGTCTGGACACCGCCCGGTCCGGCTCGGCAACGCTCGCCACCGGAGCCAAGCAACTGTCGGACGGAATCAACCAGGCCACCGACCCGCTGCTCGCCGTGGCCAAGGCGGTGTCGCAAATCGGCGGCAGCACGCAGCAACTGCAACAGGGTGCAACGGCGCTACAGCAGGCCAATGACCAGATCGGTGCCATCGCCACGGCGCAGGATGCCGCCGCAAACTCCCTGTCAGCGGTGATCGATCAGCTCTCCGCACGACAGGATCCGCTGGCGAACAACCTGCGCGGCGTCCAGGATCAGCTCCGGGGCCACCAGTTCACGCCCCAGATCCGTCAGCAGCTCGCCGATGCGCAGAATGCGGCGATCGCCTTGACATCGGGATTGCGAAACCCGGGCAGTCCGCTTGGGTCGGCGCTCGACCAGGTCGGCAGCAAGGGGCAAGACCTGACGAACAAGCTCACCCAGCTGCGTGACGGAGCACAGCAGGTTGCCACCGGCAACGCCGAATTGGCTGGCGGCATCGCCAAACTCGACGACGGCGCACGACAACTCAAGACGGGATCGGCCGAGCTGGCAACGAAACTCGCCGACGGGGCCAGGCAGGTGCCGAACTGGACCACCCAGCAAAAGGATGCGGTCGCCGACACCATCGGTGGTCCGGTGCAACTCGAGGCATCGCATGAGAACGCCGCGCCCAACTTCGGCACCGGGATGGCCCCGTTCTTCCTCACGCTCGCCTTGTTCTTCGGTGCCTTGGTGCTGTGGATGGTGTTGCGGCCCTTGCAGAGTCGCGCGATCGCCGCGGAAGTCCTGGCGATTCGCGTGGTGCTCGCGAGCTACCTGCCTGCCGCCGCGATCGCGGTATTCCAAGCGATCATTCTCTACTGCGTGGTCCGGTTTGCCCTCGGTGTGCACGCCGTGCACCCGGCCGCGATGCTGGGGTTCATGATGCTGATCTCCGGCGCGTTCGTGGCCGCGACGCAGGCCATCAACGCGCTTGTCGGTCCGGCGGTGGGTCGGGTGCTGATCATGGCCCTGCTCATGTTGCAGCTTGTCAGCGCGGGCGGCATGTATCCCGTGGAAACCACGTCACGGCCCTTCCAAGTCCTGCACCGCTTCGACCCGATGACCTACGGCGTCAACGGGCTCCGCCAGCTCATACTCGGCGGCATCGACGCCCGACTATGGCAGGCGATCATCGTGCTGGTCGGGATAACGGCTGCCGCACTGGCGATCTCCTGTCTGTGCGCGCGAAGAGACCGGGTCTGGAATCTCAGCAGGCTGATCCCTGCGATCAAGATGTAGGCAGACGTTCCGCGTCGACGATCGACGTTGCATGATGGTGGGCAAGCTCTGCGATCGAGAGGAAGCCCATGTTGGGTGTTCATCATTCGGCAATTTGCACCTCTGATGTCGAACGGTCGCTTCGATTCTGGTGCGAAGGCCTGGGACTGAGCCAATTGATGGATTACGACTTCGTCGGCGATTGGCCAGAACTGTTCGGCGCCGGGAGTGATCGGCTGCGATCGGTATTTCTCGGCGATCCGCAGACATCGGGCAGCGGGTTTGTCGAACTGGTGGAGTTGGCCGGTGCCCTTGAGGCACTGCCGGATTCGACCGCGTTACGGCACGGGTTCATGTTGCTCTCACTGCAGCGTGAAGTCGACGAGACGCTCGCCGCCTTGGCAGCATTGGGTTTCACCGACGGCGTGCGGCGCATCGACGTCGCGGCCCCGGACGGAAGGACCGTCGCGATGGCGGTGATCGAAGCGCCGGACGGCGTACTTGTCGAGCTGATCGGGCGCGCGAAATGAGCACCGCCCTGGTGACCGGCGGGGCGTCGGGAATCGGATTCGAAGTGGCCGCTCGGTTACGCGCCGCGGGCCACGACGTCGTGGTGTGGGATCTCGCCGATGCCGACATCGCTTGCGATATAAGCGATCCCGATGCGGTGACGGCGGCCATGGACCAAACCGTGCGCGAGCGCGGCGTGCCGAGGCGGGTGGTGACCTGCGCGGGAATCGGTGCGTCGGGCTTGCTCACCGAGCAGTCGCCCGCCGACTGGCGACGGGTGCTGGAAGTCAACCTCACCGGTACCTGGCTGACGCTTCGGGCGGCCGCCCGAGCCATGATCGATGGGGGAGGGGGCGGTTCGTTGGTCGCGGTCTCCAGCATCAGCGGGACGGTCGCCGATCGTGATATGGGCGCGTACTGCGTGTCGAAAGCCGGGGTGGACATGCTGGTGAAGGTCGCAGCCGTGGAGTGGGGTGCTCACGGAATCCGGGTCAACGCGGTGGGACCCGGCGTCACCCGAACCCCGATGCTGCCCAACCCGGAACAACTGCCCGGCTGGGTCGAGGGCATGTCCGAACGCACGGCCCTGGGCGGACTGGGAGCGGCCACGGACGTGGCCGGGGCCATCGTCGGTGTGCTCGAATTGCCTTGGGTGACCGGTCAGGTCGTGCACGCCGACGGTGGTCTGGCCCTGCACAGTCCGATCGACGCCTACGGCCAAGTGCAGCGATTGCGCAGGCTCAGCCGGCCCGACCCAGCATCAGAGTGACCTGGCGCAGCAGCGCGGTCCGAAATTTGTCCGCCGTCGGGTTTCGAAAGTGCAGGGTCCGGGGCACCATGGCGCCGGCAAGCCAAACCAGTACCAGGTCGACGACGTCGTCGGGGCTGGCGATCGGCGCGAAGGCCCCCGAGTCACGGCCCTCGGTCACCGCTTTGACGAACGGGGCGCGGTAGCGCGCCCAGCCCTCCTCGCTGTAGTCACGCAATTCCGCATCGCGCATGCTGGACCGCCAGACCTCAAGCAGCAGTTGGTGATTGCTCAACGGAGTGTTGAGGTTTCGATCGATCATGGTGACCAGGCGATTCCACGGATCCCGCTCCGCCTCGGCGACGGCCTCAAGCGCGACGGCCTCCACTTCGGTGGCGTGCCTGATGGCCTCGATGAGCATGTCCTCACGCGACCCGAAGTAGTTTTGCAGCGTGCTGATGGCCACACCGCTGGCCGCCGAGACATCGGCGAAGCGGGTGTTCTCGTACCCGCGTTCGGCCAGGACGGTTGCGACCGTCTCGGTCACCTCGACTCGACGCGCTCCGCCCGCCCGGCGAGTGCGCCGCTGGATAGTCATGGATGTATGGTACGGCTATACCGACAGATTGCAATCGCATTCACGCCGCGCCGTGGGGCGGGATGTTGTGGTTGAGGCGAAACCTGTTGTGCGGGTCGTAATTCGTCTTGACCGCCCTGAGCCTGTCGTATACCTCGGGATCGTAGGCGTTCCGCACGCGTTCCGGCGTCGCATCGCCGGGGCCCTGAAAACTGGGGCTGGCCATCTCGTGCAGCCACGGCTTCAGCGCCGTGAGAAGCTCGGAACCGCAGTGCATGTGGCGCACCGGTTCGTGCCCGGGTGGCACGACGGTCAGGCCGAAGAAGGCAAAGGCGGCGTCCCGCGCTCCAACGGCGTTGGGGAAAGGCGCCGGCCTGCCGAACGCGCCTTGCAGGTGTCGGATGTCAACGATGTTGATGGGGCTGCCGGAGTCCGGGCCGACGACATCGACGATCGCGGCGACGGTGTCTTCGGTCAGCTCCCGGAGCAGGCCGAAGTGTTCGACCGCGGCCGCCGGATCCGTCGGATCATTGCTGATCGATGCGAATTCGGTGTAGGGCATGCTACGGACGGTGTCCGCCAGCGCGGGTGCGACCTGGCGTATCGGATCGATCAGCCGGGCCCCGACGGCGCCATCTCCGGCGAAGGAGACGCGCAGTGAGATGGTCAGCTGGCCCTGCATGAAGGGCGGAAGGCCTGGCAGGGGAGGCAGATTCAGCAGAGCCAGGCTGGTCGTCAGCTCGTCGGGCGCCGTGGCCGTGAGCTCGCGGTAGGCGTCCAGTACCTGCCGGGCGTGCCGGCCCGAGTAGAAGATGGATCCCGCGTAGAGCGTCGTCACGGGAAAGAGGGAGAACTCCATCGCCGTGACGACCCCGAAGTTGCCCTTGCCGCCCAGCAATGCGCCGAATAGGTCGACTTCGGAGTGCGGAGACACCCGGCGCAGCTGACCGTCGCCGGTCACCACGTCGATGCGGGTGACATGGTCGGCGGCCCAACCGTATTTGCGTCCCATCGTCAGACTGGCGCCGCCACTGAGGGTGTAGCCGACGACGCCGACGCCGGGCGACGATCCGGGCAGCGGAGCCAGTCCGTACTCGGCGGCTGCTTCCACCAGTGCTCCGAACCGCACACCGGCGTCGACTCGCGCCAAGCGGGTCTCGGCGTTGATCGTGATGCCCGACATCCTTCTCGTGGTGATCATCAGCGCGTCGCCGTCGGCGGCGAGCGATGGCCCGTGCCCGGTATTGAGGACGCCGATCTTGAGGCCGTGGCGCGCCGCGAACCTCACCGCCGTCGACACGTCGCCGGCACTGGCCGCGCCCACCACGACGGCGGGCCGATGCTGCAGCGCCGTGTTGAAGACCGCCACTTCCCGCTGGTAGCCCAAGGTCCTCTCCGTCTCGACCGGGCCCTGTAGGGCCGCTTGCAGTTCGGGGAGTTTGTCGCCCCACGAATCCATGGCAGGTCCTTTCGATAGGTACCGTGATACGGTATCACGATACCGATTGCTCGATCGGCGTTTATGGGCCAGATCACAAGAAGCGAGGATGCGGATGTATCGCCGAACGCGACGCGGGTGGGGCAGACCAGATCGGCATGAGGACGTATTCGTCGGAGCGATAGTCCGGAATCTCATCTCCTCGGCGGCCCTGCTTGCCATCGCGGCGTGGCTCGCCTACGCGCTGATCGGAGCCGGGCGAAAACCTACCGGCGTGGACTACGAGGTGGTAGCGCAAACCTCAACCGAGGGAAGAACGTTCGTGGTTCGCGATACCACGATTGCCCCCGGTGGTGCCATAGGTTGGCACTGGCATCCAGGCACCGTCATCGCGGTGGTGAAGCAAGGTACCTTGTACCACTATGGCAACGACTGCACCGTCGATGGCATCTACCGGCCCGGCGACTCGTTCATCGAGCCCAGTGGTCCCGCCCATGTGCACGATGGCCGCAATCACGGAACGACTCCGGTAGTGCTCGAGTTGCTGTTGATCGATCCGGTGGGCACGTCACCCGCGGAGGCGACTGACCCGCCGCGAGCTTGCAAATGACCTCGACCGGCGGTGATTCACTGAATCCCGTAATCGATGATGCCCCTGACGATCTTTCCGTTCCGGAGATCGTCGTAGGCGTCGTTGATTTCGTCGAGGCGATAGCGCCGGGTGATCATCTCGTCGAGCTGGAGCTGCCCGGTCTGGTAGAGCCGGGCCAGCCGGAAGACGTCGGCCCTCGGGTTGCAGGAACCGAACACGGTGCCGGCCAGCGTCTTGTTCATCAGGATGAAGTCCTGCAGATCGATCTTGACTGACGCGGTCAACTGCGAGGTCATCCCCGTGAGCACACAGGTTCCGCCCTTGCGGGTGAGCTTCACCGCGTCGCGAACATCCCCCGGTGTGATCAGCGACGGCGAAACCACGACCGCATCGGCCATCACGCCATAGGTCAACTCACGCACCAGGTCCAGCGCCTCTTCCGCCGTCGCGGCGGTGTGGGAAGCACCGAACTGCAGAGCCGACTTCTGCTTGAAATCAACGGGATCCACCGCGACGATCTGCGCGGCACCGCCGACCCGGGCGCCCTGGACCGCGCCGGTGCCGATGCCGCCGACCCCGATCACGACCACGGTATCGCCCACCCGCATGTTGGAACGGTTGGCGACCGAGCCGAAACCGGTCGGGATCGCACAGGACAACAGGGCGCTCGGCGCAAGCGGCAGATGCGGCTCAATCTTCACCAGCGAATTCGTCGACACGACAGTGTGTTCGGCGAACGCACCCACTTTGGCGATGTGACCCAACGGCTTGCCCTCGGCGGTGTGGTGGCGGAAGGTGCCGTCGGTCGGCATGCCGGGCGTCATGACGCTGGCCCCCATGTCGCAGATGTACTCCATGCCGCTGGCGCACCAGCGGCACTGCCCACACACCGCGACGAACGACATCACGACGTGATCGCCGGGCTCGAATTCGGTGACACCGTCGCCGACTTCCCGCACGATGCCCGAACCCTCGTGACCGCCGATGGTCGGGAACATGGTCGGCAGCCCGAGCTTCCGCAGCGTCTCATTCGGCGCCGCCATGTCGCCCTTGAGGATGTGGTCGTCGGAATGGCACAGGCCGGCGGCGGCCATCTCGACCAGAACTTCCCCCGCCCGAGGCGCGTCGAGCTCGAATTCCTCGACAGACCACGGGCCGCCGACGTCGTGCAGGATCGCCGCGCGGCTTCTCATGCGACCGGGGAGAAGGTGACCGGAAGCTTGTTGGGGGAGCGGAAGGTGAGCCCGACGATCTTGGACTCCACACCGGTGCCGTCGTCGGCCACGAAGGCCACGTCTTTGACGCGATCGAAGAGGCTGTTCAGCATGACGCGCGTCTCCAGTCGGGCCAGATGCATGCCGAGGCACATGTGGATGCCGCCGGCGAACGCGATGTGGGCGTTGCGCGGCCGGGTGATGTCGAATACATCGGGGTCGGCCCAGCGTGTGTCGTCGCGGTTGGCCGACCCCATGCACAGGTCTATCTGGGCGTCGGCCGGGATCGTCTTGCCGCCGATCTCGATTTCTTCGGTGGTGGTCCGCATGACCATGGTCAGCGGCGTTTCGACCCGCAGGCCCTCCTCGATGGCGACCGGTATCAACGACCGGTCTCGGGACACCATCGCCAGTTGCTCGGGATGGGTGAGCAATAGGTACAACAGGTTGCCCGACGATCGATAGGTGGTCTCCAGTCCGGCGGGCAACAGTAGCCGAAGGAACGCGATGATGGCCTCGTCGCTGAGTTTTTCGCCGTCGATCTCGGCCGTGACCAAGTCGCCGATAATGTCATTGGTCGGTTTGCGGCGCCGCTGCTCGACCTGGTCGAGGAAGTAGCCGTGCAACTCCTCTGCCGCGGTCAGCCCCGCCATGATGTCGGCCTGGATCGAGATGAGGTCGAGGGACAGCCGCCGGAACATGTCCAAATCCTCCGGCGGCAGACCGAGCAACGTCGAGATGATGCGGGTCGGAAATTCGAACGTCAGCGCCTTCACCAAGTCGGCGCGGCCCTCGTTCTTGATCTCGTCGATCAACTGATCGCAGACCGGCCCGATGACCGACGGCTCCCAACGCTCCAGCGCGGTCGCGCGAAACGCCTTCGCCACCAGGCTGCGGTGATCGTGGTGCTCCTTCCCGCCCATGGCGAGGATGGTGTGGCCCATCACCAACCCAATCGTCTTGTCGTAAGCGGCCGACGTGAAGATCCGGTCGTCTCGGAAGGCGCGATGGACCCCGTCGTAGCTGAACAAGACCCACTCGTCGCTGGGCAGCAATTCCTCCGGGATCTGCTCACGATCGCTCAGGGAGCCGTGCCAAACCGGGTCCGTGCGCCTCATGTATTCGAAGAACGGGTAGGGGCTCGTTTCGCCGGTGAGGTCGAGTGTGACGGGCTGGTTGGCGGGGTCGGTGCTGAGCGTCATTCAGCGCTCCTCCTGGGCAGCCGGTAAGCGGATGGATCGACGGGATTATCGCTATCATAGTATAGATAGCAACTAAGCCCAACGGCTTGTCGTGGTTACCGTAACGGGCACAGTATTGATGCTGCGTGGCGTCGGAGGCGGTGATGCAAGTGGCCGAGCGGCGATTCGTGTGCTCGCTGGACGATCTGCCGCCCGGCGGGATGAAGCTGGTCGACGTCGGGAAGTTCGGCGTCGGCGTGTACAACGTGCGCGGCGAGTTCTACGCGATCGTGAACTATTGCTCGCACGAAGGGGCCCCGCTGTGCCTCGGTCTCCTCGGTGGGACCAACGAGTTCGCCCCGGACGAACCCGGCGGGCTGCGGCGCGTTCGCGACGGCCAAATCATCCGATGCCCTTGGCACAACTGGGAATTCGACATCACCACCGGTCAAAATCTCGCCGATCCGACCCGGCGTATCCGCACCTACCAGGTCGACGTCACCGATGGGGAGGTGTACCTGACCGCATGAGCCCACAGATCATCGATGCCAATGTGCAACCGCATTTCCGCTCCAACGCGGAGATCCGGCGCTACCTGCCCGCCGCCCATCAGCTGCGATCGATCCCCGACGTCGAACAGCAGTGGTACTCCGCACCCGGCGGCGACTACCGGCAAGACCTCTACGGGGAGCACTACCCGGGGTCAGACCCGGAGACGGTCAGTGGCGACCTGTTCGCGCAGGGCGTCGAGTACGCCATCCTCAACCCGCTGACGCGCGGCAACATCGCCGACTACCTGCTCAACAGCAGAATTTGCGCGGCGGTCAACGACTGGCTGCTCGACCGCTGGATCGAGCCCGACAACACCGATCGATTCCGGGGCACCATCCGCGTCAATCCGGAAGACCCGAAGGGGGCCGTCGCGGAGATCGAGCGCCTGGGCGATCACCCGAAGCTCGTCCAGGTCGGCGTCCCGATGCAGTCACGCGAGCCCTACGGCAAACCGATGTTCGAGCCGATCTGGGAGGCCGCCGCCGCCCACGGGTTGCCAGTGGCGGTACACATAAACGGCGGCAACGGCGTCGACTATCCGCCCACCTTCGCCGGCCACGCCCACACCTATCCCGGATATGCCGCGTTCATGCCGCTGAACTACTTCGTGCATCTGGCCACCCTCATCGTCGAGGGGATGTTCGGCAGGCACCCCGGCCTCAAATTCGTCTTCGCCGACGGCGGCTATGACATCCTCACCCCGTTGATCTGGCGGCTGGACACCTTCTGGGTGTCCATGCGTGACCAGACGCCGTGGGTCGACCGTTACCCGAGCGAATACCTGCCCGGCCACGTCAGGTTCTGCTCGTCGGCGTTCGACGGACCGACCGACGCCGGCGACACGCAGCGCTGGATGGAGTTCACCGGCAAGTCCGACCTGCTGATGTACGGCTCGGCGTATCCCCATTGGTCCACAACTCCGCCGGAGACCATCGCCGAGGGCCTCGATCCCGCCCAACGCCACAAGGTGCTGTGGCGGAACGCCAGCGAGCTGTACGGGCTGAAGGAGCGTGTCCGATGACCACCATCGAACGAGTCGATTCGCAGACCGGTCACGACGACGAGATTGCGGTCAGCATCGTCGACACCGACGTGCACCCGTTGCCCCTCTCGACCGACGTGCTCAAGTCGTACGCGCCGTCCGAATGGGTGGACAAGATCTGGCCGACCGGCAACGCCGTCACCCCGGTGCCGCATTTCTACGACACACCGGACTCGTACAAAACCATGTCGCTGCGGATGGACGCCGCCCCGCCGGGGGGTGGGGTTGCGGGCAGCGACCCGGAATTCGCCGCCAAGCAGTTGCTGCTCGACGCCGGCGTCAGCATCGCGACGCTGGAGCCGATGTGTGACGCCCAGCTGCCACAGGCCGAACACGTTCTGAAGTCCGCCTACAACGACTGGCTTGCCGATGTCTGGCTCGACACCAACAACGAACACGGCCGGTGGCGCGGATCGATCAGCGTCAGCGCGCAGACACCCGAGCAGGCGGCGCGTGAGGTCGAGCGGTGGGCGGGACATCCGTACATGGCCCAGGTGCTGATGACACCGCAGACTCGTGGGATCCCGTTCGGCAACCCGCATTTCGACCCGCTCTATGAAGCCGCTGCACGCAACGGTTTCCCGGTGGCCACGCACCTGATGGGACAGACGCCGTTCGAGCTGATTCCGTTGTATCCCGTCGGCAACCCCGCGCACTGGCATGACTTCTTCGCGTCCTGGCCGCTGCTGTATGTCTCGCACCTGATGAGCCTGGTGTTCGACGGCGCGTTCGACCGCCACCCCGACCTGCGGGTGGTGTTCGTCGAGGGTGGGTTCACGTGGGCGATGCCGGTGATGTCGCGGATGGACCGCATCTGGGAAGCCCGCCGCGGCGACCTGCCCCACGTGCGGCGCCGCCCGTCGGAGTATGTGCGAGAACATGTTCGGTTCACCACTCAGCCGCTGGAAGATGCCGACACCGTGCAGTTCCGGGAGTATCTGGAAATGATGGACCTGGGCGACAACCTGATGTTTTCGACGGACTACCCGCACTGGAGTTACGACGCGCCAACCTATGCGATCAGCCGATTCCCGGCCGACCAGCGCGAGCGGATCATGCGCGGCAACGCGACCGCTCTCTACGGGTTACCGGCGACGGTCAAGGCGCTTCCCGGAGAACTCTGAATCCGCCCGCGCTGAAGCGATGCGCCCCTCGTCTGTCACCACCCGGAATCGCAGGTCTACCTTGAAGAAAGTTTCCGGCACGGCCCCGCGCCGGGACCGGACGAGCCCGCACGACGAGCCCGGAAGACGAGAAGGTATGACACAAACGAATCTGACGCGGCCACAGGGCCTTACCCGGATCGACCCGGTACTCCGAGAGGCCGCCACCGCATTGGGCGTCGTCGAATTCCGCGCCGAGACACTGCCCCCCGAACGGGAGCACGCCAACCGGCTCGCAGCCGAGCGCGCCGCCGCGGTCGACACCGCCGATGTAACCGTCGAAACGCGCACCATCGCCGGCCCCGGCGGACATCAGCTGAAGCTTCGCTTCTACCGCGGTCCCGACCTCGATCGAGCCGGATCAGATGCACCGCTTGTCCTGTACGCCCACGGCGGGGGATTCGTGACCGGCAACCTGGACACCGATCATGCCCAGTGCGTGGAGCTGGCCAGAGATGGCGGATGCCTGCTGGTATCGGTCGACTATCGACTCGCGCCGGAACACCCTTGCCCGGCCGCGTTGGACGACGTCGAGGCCGGCCTCTACTACGCCATCCGCAACTGCGCCGAGCTGAAGGTGGACGTCAACCGCATCGCCGTGATGGGACGCGACGCGGGCGCGGCACTGGTCGCGGGCCTGAGTCAGCGCATGTTCGATGACGAAGGTCCACAGATCCTGGTGCAGATCCTGCACCAGCCGATGCTCGATTCCGACGCCACCCAATCCCGGCGCGAATTCCAGCGCACGCCGGGCCTCAACGGCCCGGCCGTGAGCCGGGCATGGGGTCATTACCTCGGTCACGCGAGCGCCAACGGCCAGCATGTCCCCGCGCACCGCGCGAACCTCGAGGGCCTGCCGCCGACGTTCATCAGCTGCGCGGAGATCGATCCCTGCCGCGACGAAGCCATCGACTACGCGAACAGACTGTTGCACGCCTACGTGCACACCGAATTACACGTCATCGCAGCAGCATTCAACGGGTTCGACTCACTGGTTCCCGATTGGGTTGTTTCTCAGGAGAACCGTGCCCTGCACGCGCGTTCGCTGCGTCGCGTGTTCGCCATGTAGCGCCGAACAGCACTATCGACGGAACTCCGGTATCTCTTACCGTAGCGTTAATTGCTACCATCGAGAACGCCGGAGAACTCTCCACGAGAGGCAGCATGACCACACTCGACTCTCCCGAAAAGACGCTGTTCACTTCGACCACCCAGGCTTTTCTGGAAAAGGAAGCGCCACTGCGCCGCGTGCGGGAGTTGCACGCCGCGGGGGTGTCGTTCGATCCGGCATGGTGGCGGCGCGCCGCGGAGCTCGGCTGGACGGGCCTCTTGGTGCCGGAGGAATTGGGCGGCGGCAGCGTCTCGGACAGCGGTTTGGCGGATCTGGCCATGGTCGCCGAACAGCTCGGCAAGACTGTGGCGCCCGGGCCGCTGTATCCGGTCAGCGTCGTACTGGCCGCGCTCGTCGAGTGTGCGGACCGGCAACCGCATACCGACGCCATCGAGGCTCTGATGTCCGGTGAAACCGTGGCATCGTGGGCGGTTTCGGAGCCGGGCCAAGGGTGGGCGCCACTGGATCCGTCGGTGACGGCCACCCCGACCGATTCGGGTTATCGCATTGACGGCACCAAGGACCGGGTCGAGGCCGGCGCGCAGAGCGCGGTGCTGCTGGTGGCGGCGCGCAGTGGCGACGAGCTGCGCGAGTTCTTGGTCCCCACGGACGCGCCCGGCGTGACCATCGAGCCCCAGCAGTCCGTCGACCTGGTCAAGCAATATGCCCGGGTGCATTTCGACGGTGTGATGGTGGATCGATCGGCGGCGGTCGGCACCGCCGCCGAGACCGCCGCCCTGATCGACCGGCAGAGCCAGATCGCCCAGACCCTGCAGTGCGCCGAGGTGGTTGGCATCCTGCAGACGGTGTTCGACCTGACCGTCCAGTGGGCGTTGGACCGGCACACCTTCGGGCGCCCGCTGGCGTCCTACCAGGCCCTCAAGCACAAGTTCGCCGACATGAAGCTGTGGCTTGAAGCGTGCCGCGCCACCACGGCCGCAGCGGTCGCCGACGTCGCCGCCAACTCACCCGGCGCGGGCCTGTCGGCCAGCATCGCCAAGTCCTACGTGGGTGAGATGGCCGGCCAAATCGTCCAGGCCTGCGTGCAGATGCATGGCGGCATCGGCGTCACCTGGGAACACGATCTGCACCTCTACCTGCGCCGGATCACGTTGTATCGCTCCATGTTCGGAACACCGGAGGAACACAACCTGCGCGTGTATGAACACGAGAAGGCGGGTCGGTCCAACAAATGACACCGACCGAATCCGTTGCCGAGTTCGCGGCCCGGGCCCGGGAATGGCTGGCGGACAACATGCCCCGCATCGATCCCGAATCGCCGCCGCCCGCCCCGCGCGACGACGAACGATCCTGGCTACGGGCCCGAGAACTGCAAAAGCGGTTGTACGAAGGCGGATTCGCCGGGATCTGCTTTCCCCGCGAGTACGGCGGCCTCGGCCTGGACTACGAGTACCAGAAGTCCTTCGACGCGGAGACCATCGACTACGAGATGCCGCTGATTCTCAACACTCCGACGTTCACCATCTGCTGCGCCACGCTGCTCGACACCGGAAGTGAAGATCAGAAGAAACAACACATCGCGGCGGCGCTGCGCGGCGACGAGGTGCTGGTGCAGTTGTTGTCCGAACCCAGCGGCGGATCCGATCTGGCCGGCGTCCTCACCCGGGCCGAACGCCACGGCGACCGCTGGATACTCAACGGCGCCAAGACGTGGAGCACCAGCGCGTTCGCCGCCGACTATGGGCTGTGTCTGGCCCGCACCAATTGGGA
Source organism: Mycobacterium sp. E1386 (assembly GCF_001672745.1). NCBI lineage: Bacteria > Bacillati > Actinomycetota > Actinomycetes > Mycobacteriales > Mycobacteriaceae > Mycobacterium > Mycobacterium sp. E1386. Next base: position 25,301 of record NZ_LZKH01000008.1, on the reverse strand, counting down.
TGTGCCCAAGCACGAGGGCTTGACGATGTTCCTGGTGCCCATCGCCCATCCGGGAATTACGTTGCGGCGCATCACCATGCTGAGTGGTTCCACGGAGTTCTGCGAGGAGTTCCTCGACGGGGTGGACGTCGGCGACGACGCCGTCGTCGGGGAGGTGAACAATGGCTGGGCGGTGGCGTCGCGGCAGCTGTACCACGAGCGCAGGGCGGTGGGGCAGGGCTCCGAGTTCGCCAGTGGCAGCGGCAGTGAGGGCGGCAATGCGAATCCCGTTGACTACGTGGCCCTTATCGAGAAGACGGGTCAGGCCGGGAACGAACGCGTGCAGCAGATGGCCGGCCGCGCACTCGTACAACGTGCGGTGGCCGAGCAGCTGATCGGTCACGTCTACCGCAGCGTCCGCGATGGCACGCTGCCGCCCGCCGCCGGTACGCTCATCAGGCTGTTTCACGCCGAGACCGTGTTCGTGGATGTCGACACCGCCATGGCGATCGCGGGAAATGCCGGCGTGGTCGGAGAACCCGGGGACGGCCTGGAAACCGGTCTGCGTTACCTGGCCCGCCAGACCGTCGCGATGGGCGGCGGCACCACGGAGATGGCGCGCAACGTCATCGGCGAGCGGGTGCTGGGCTTCCCGCGGGAATACGCGGCCGATCGAGGCGTGCCGTTCAAGCAGGTGCGGCACGGCCAGCGATCCGAGCGGCTCTAGCCCTCCGCGACGAGATTCTCGGCGAGTCCGCCGGCGACCGGGAGCTGTACCAGCGACAACACATGGTGCGCCGGGCTGCCCGGCGGGGCCACCAGCACGTACTCACTGCCCTGGCGTAGTGCACGGTCGCGCGCGGCCGCCAGCGCGCTGACGCCGGCCGACCCGAGCTGGGTCACGGCGCTGAGATCGATGGTCAACGGCGCTACCCCGGAACGGCTTTCGACCGCGATCTGGCGATCCAGCGTGGAGGCGGTGGTGGAGTCGACGTCGCCGCTGACGACGATGCGGCCCGGTTCGGTGACCACGGAGACGAATTCGGAGTCGGTCGACCTCCGCTGCTGATCGGTCCGGCTGACGAGCGTGTCCGTGACGAAATTGGCGGGTCGCGACAGGCGGTGCGTCAGGCTGGCGGTGGTACCGCCGGGCCCATGGGTGACGTGGGCGCTGGATACCAGGGCTTCGGCCATGGCCAGGCCGCGGCCGCGACCCTGCTCGCCCTCGAGATGGTCCTTCCACTGCCCGTGGTCGGTGACCGACGCGTAGAGGTTACCGTCCCCGGCCAGCGATGCCTCGACGACAACACCGTCGGAAACCTCTGTGGTGTAACCGTGTTCGACCGCATTCTCGACGAACTCGGAGATCGCGTGCACGATGTCGGAAATGTCATCGGGGGCGGCGCCGACCTCGGCGAGCCACTGACGCAGTCGAGAGCGAACCGCGCGCGCGGCATGAATCGTGGCATCCAGCGTCATCTGGAGTGGTGGCGGCGGCATACGCCGTTGCGCCGCAAGCAATGTGATGTCGTCGCTGTAGCCGGTCGACCGCAACAGCAGTTCCAGCGTCTCCGCACAGATGCGGTCGATGGGCCGCCCCGAGGACTCGATCACGAACCCGCCCTGGCCGCCGGCGATGTTGGCTGCCAAGTCGGCGAATTCGGCGGTGCTGGCCATCAGCGGTCGGCCGGGACGTTCGATCAGACCGTCGGTGTAGAGCATGACCACGTCGCCCAGGTCCAGGAATTCGGTGCGCACCGGGAAACCCGTGCCGCTGCCCAGCGGGCCAGCGCCGGACGGCTCAAGGTAACGCGACTCGCTCTCCGAACCGACGAGCAGCGGCGGCGGGTGCCCGGCCGTGCAGTACTGGAATTCTCCCGTGCCGAAGTCGAGCGAGCCCACGCACATGGTGGCCGACCTCGAGCCGGGCACATGTTCGTGGAAGCGATCGACCGCCGCCAGCGCCTCGGCGAGCGGATAGCCCGCGACGATCTGCATCCGCAGCGCAGTGCGCAATTGCGACATCACCGCGGCCGCCTCGACGCCGTGGCCGACGACGTCACCGACGATGAGCACCAGCCGATCTCCGAGGGGAATCGCGTCGAACCAGTCGCCACCGGCGGCCGTGTCCTGGGCGGCGACGAGGTACTCGGCGGCGACGTCGGCGCCCGGAACGACGGGTACCGACGGCGCCAGCAGCGCCTGCTGCATGACGGTGGCAGAATCGCGCACGTTCCGGTATCGCTCGGACAACTCGTGCATGCGCGACTCGGCGGCCAGCCGTGCGCGCACCCGCTCGGTCACGTCGACGAAGGCGAGCTGCACCCCCTCGATCGAGCCGTCGTCTCCGCGCCGTGCCGTGACGATGAAGTCGAAGAAGTGCTCTTGTGCCGTCCCCGAGCCCTCGAAGTCAGCTTGCACCCGCCACTCGGTTCCCGACTGCGGCTCGCCCGTCTCGTAGACCCGGTCGAACATTTGCAGGATCTGCTGGCTCTCCAACTCGGGATAGACCTCGCGCACCAGGAGCCCGATGCTGTCGATCGGAGGACTGAGCGCGCGGTAAGCGGCGTTGACCGCGACGAATCGGTGGTCGGGCCCTTCGAGGCCGACCAACAGCGCGGGAACATTCTCGAAGATGCGGCGGACGTCGTCGGCCGCGCCCACGGTGTTGTCCCAGTTCCTTTCGGCGGCCATTGGCCGTTCCTCCTACGGCCCCCCGTTTTCGGGCTGAGTCTCGCAAGCTGGTCACAAAAGCGCTGAGCACTCGCCAGGCACAGGCACTAAGAATATCAATGGCGGCCGCGTGCTCAATGCAACAGTTTGCCCAGCGTGGCGCGCGTCGGGCTACGGTCCCGGCAATTTAACCAGGACAGTTTGTAATTAATCAGCGCGGGTACCACGGCTTCATGGTCATTGTCGTCCCGCGGCGGTTGATCTCGATCTGGCGAAGCATCGTGGCCTCACCGGTGCTCACCCTGAACGGCTGGGTTGCGTTCAACCTGCCGCGAACGGTGACCGCACTGGGCGCATCGCTGCTGGTGGGTCTGGTAGCGCTACACGCCTACGTATGGATCAGGGAACCGGACGTTCCCTGGTACTTCTCCGTGTACTCGGCTTTGCTGGCGGCCTGTTGCCTCGCGGCCGTGGCCGCGATGGTGTTCGCCGTCAAACCGCGTGTGCCACAGGCGGGGTGGTACCTCGGCAGCGTGATCTGCTTCGCCTTCCTCGCGGTCTACCTCGTCAGCCGGTGGGTCACCCTGCCGGGGCTGGAGTCGCTGACCGGCCGATGGGACCTCGCGCCGGGCACGTTCGCTTTGGCGTTCGCCGCCGCGTTCATCGCGGTGCACACGACGGTGCTGTCCGCCGTCAACGTGGCCTACCCCCAACGGCAGCAGTGGTACGACTGACTGGAGCTCATGCATGACGACACTCGACTATCCGGCGTGGCTGCGAGTGGATCATTGGCTCAACGTCCTATTCGTCACCCTGATCATCCGCAGCGGCATCGAGATCCTCGGCACCCACCCGAAGTTGTATTGGCACGACGACAGCAAACCCGGCAGCGAATGGGCGCGCTTTACCCGCAAGGTCATGCCGCGCAACCGGTTATACGACACCCTCGACGAAGAAGAGTCCTATAGCTCGCTCGTCGCGCTACCCGGTCACAAGAAATTGGGTATGGGTCGCCATTGGCACTTCTTCACGGTGATCTGCTGGATTCTGCTCGGATTGTCCTACTACGTCCTGCTTTTCGCGACCGGCCAATGGCATCGATACTGGCCCTATTCGTGGTCGATCTTTCCCGAGGCGGCCAATGACATCATCACGTACATGTCGTTCAACCTGCCGCCGCTGCTCCCCGGCGAGCCGTTGGACGCAATTCAGAAGCTGACCTATGCCGGGGTCGTCTTCATACTTGCGCCGTTCCAAATTCTGACTGGCGCCGCGCAGTCACCGGCGATCGAGGCGCGCTTCCCCTGGTACGTGCGGATGTGGGGTGGCCGGCAGTGGGCCAGAAGCCTGCATTTCCTGGGGTTGGTGGCTTTCGTCGTCTTCATCCTGATCCACCTGTCGATGATTTTCTTCTGGGGCTGGGGCCAACTGACGGCGTCGATGATCTTCGGCTCCGTGCGCAACATCAATTGGGCGACGGCGCTGTCGCTGATGATCATTGGAGCCATCATCGCCGTCCACGTCGCGGCCACCAAATGGAGCCTCCGCCATCCCGTCCAAGTGCGTCGCATACTCGGCGCCGTGGTGACCGGCGCCCGGCTGCTCTTGCTGCGGCCCTTGAATTCCCGGCAAGACTATCCGGTTCGCAAGTTGACCAAGGATCACCGGGTGAACGGAAAGCCGCCCGCCAGTACGGAATACAAGGTGATGGCGGTCCACAACTTCGTCGACTGGAGGCTACCGGTCGGTGGACTCGTCGAGAACCCGGTGACCTTGGACTTGGCCGCGCTGCGGGCGCTCGCCGAGCGGCAAACCCAGCGGACGATGCACAACTGCGTGCAAGGGTGGACAAGCATCGGCGAGTGGAGCGGAATTCTGCTTGCCCAGCTGGCGGATGTGGTGCGGCCGTTACCGCAAGCCAAGTACATCTGCTTCCTCAGTATGCAGGAGACGGGGCGTGACGAACCCGCGGCGGAGACGCCGGGGGGCCAGTTCTACGAGGTGATGGACCTCGAGCTCGCCTACAAGCCGCAGACGCTCCTCGCATATGAGATGAACGGTCGGCCGCTGCCCATCAAGCATGGGGCTCCGCTGCGATTGCGGGTGGAGACCCAGGTTGGATTCAAGATGGTCAAGTGGATCAACCGGATCGAGTTCATCAACGACTATGCCGGCATCGGTAAGGGCTTGGGCGGCTGGCGCGAGGACCATGTCCACTACGACAAAGACGTGGAGATTTGACATGACCGGTGGCGACCCGACGGTGCGGCCGGAACTGATCGACCTCAATTCCGCTGCACGGCACCGAGTTATGGAAAACGTCTCCGCCAAGGGCGGCCACTGCGAGGCGTGCGGCGGAACCGAGTTCGAGGTCGGCCACGCCCTGTATCTGGGGTTTCTGTTCCTCAACGAGGATGAGGACGCCTACATGGTGGCGCTGACGTGCCGCAATCCGGATTGTCCGAAGCCGCGCACCGGGATCGTGTTGCCGGAGCGGGATTTCCTCAGCCTGGTGAACTCGGCTTCGGAGAACGCGACCGCATCCTGAGGCGGCGTCCCTTTGCCCGCGCGATCTGATCGCCGGGCAGCGCCGGGCGCGGCAGCCCCAACTTTTCGGCGAGACCGGCAACCCCGCGGAGATCCTCGCAGAGTGACTGGAACCGGTGCTGATCCGCGTCGTCTAGCAGACCGAGCGAGCTGTAGTGCACGAGGCGGGGCAGCCGCCCCGCCAGCGCCGCGCCCCAACGGACGCTCAAGTCGTAAAGTTCGTCGTCGTCAACCGAATCCTTTTGGCCCAAAGCCCGGAGGGCCTCAATCTGCTCGGCGAGAAACTCGACGTCGGGGTCGATGCTGACCGGTGCCCGGCCTTCCGATGCCACGCTCATCTGTCCTCCCGTCACTCTGACCGCGCAACGCACGTCATCACGTGGCGTATACCCGCCGACGTGGGTTTACACGCCGCGTCGACGGGTACTGCCGAGTCGCGTGCACGGTGCTCACAGCCACATCGGCGACCGCGCAAGGAGGGACGACATGAGCGAATGGACCACTGAATTCGCCCGGCAGGGTGGCAGTTTCGCGGGCAGCTCCGGCTCCTGACCACCGGCCGGTTGTGCGATGAACGGATTCGTACTGCAATTCTTCGACGGGTGGCGACCGGCAGCCTACGCGGCGCTCAAGGCCCTCGCGTTATTCGCCACCGCCGCAACTGCTTTCCGGCTCACGCAGCGGCGAACCATCGCCGAATTCACGCCGTTCGACTGGGTCACCGCCGTCGCGGTCGGCGCCATCGTGGGTCGAACCGCGACCGCCGCCGACACCTCATGGCTCACAGGGTCTGCAGCGCTGGTGGCCCTGATCGCCGCCCATGACCTCGTGGCGCGGCTGCGCTTCATCCCGTGGGTGCGCCGGCTCGTCGACCCGCCGGTCCGGGTGCTGATCCGCGACGGCGAGCTCAACGAGGCGAACCTGAGGCGTTGCCGGATTACCCGTGAAGACCTGGATGCGATCCTGCGTCAGCACGGGCACCGAACACCCGCCGACGTCGGCCTCGCGCTGTTCGAGACCAAGGGCGTGGTTTCCGTCTTCGACGAAGCCGACTGATCAGGCGGAGACTGGCTTCTTGGCCGGCGCAGAAACCTTCATCAGCTTCATCAGGTTGCCGCCCATGATCTTGGCGATGTCCGCCTCGTCGAAGTCGGTGAGCTCGTCAACGAAGGAGATGGGGTCCTTCAGGCCTTCGGGGTGCGGCCAGTCGGAGCCGAAAAGCACTCGGTCCGTGCCGACCATCTTGACGATCTCGGTGAACCGGTCCTCCCAGAACGGCGTGATGTAGACGCAGCGCTTGAACGCCTCGATGGGGTCCTCGCTGAACGACTGCGGCATCTTCTTGTAGACGCCCTTGAGGCCCTTGAAAAGGTCTGGCACCCAGTCGGCGCCGTTTTCGATCGACAGGATCCGCAGCTCCGGGTTGCGGGACAAAGCGCCGTGGCAGACCAGCGCACCCATCGCGTCCAGGATCGGGCGATGGCCCATCGCGAAGCTGCGGAAGGCGGTCGGTTTGAACGGCAGGAACTCGTCGCCTGGTTCCCACACGTTGGCGAACTCTGAGTAACCACTGTCCGAGGCGTGCATCGATACCGGAATCTCGGCTTTGATGCACGCCTGCCAGAACGGGTCGAATTCTTCGAGGCCGAACGACCGGCTGCCCTTATAGCCGGGCACCGGCGCCGGGCGGACCAGCACGGTGCGGGCGCCGCGCTCCAGGCACCATTCGAGTTCTTCGAGCGCCCGCTCGACGATGGGCAGGGTGATCACAGGGGTGGCGAAGATGCGGTCCTTGTAGTTGAACGACCACTGCTCATGCATCCACTGGTTCAGCGCGTGGATAACGTCGTGGGTCATCTCCGGGTCGTCCTTCATGCGCTCCTCGACCAGGCTGGCCAGGGTCGGGAACATCAGGGCGTAGTCGATGCCGAGTTCGTCCATCACCTCCAGCCGCGCGCCGGGTTCGCGGAAGGCGGGGATGGCCTTCATGGGCTCGCCCAGGATCTCGCGGTAGCTCTTGCCCTGCGCGCCGTTGCGGAAATAGTCCTCCTGGGCGCCGGGGCGTGCCACCACCTCGAAGGTGGGGTTGGGGATGTACTCGCTGATGTGCCCGCGCACCACGATCTTGGTCCGGCCGCGCACCTGCACGTAGTCGATGACGCGTTTGCGGTTCTCCGGCAGGAACTTGGTCAGCGCCTCCTGCGGCTCGTACATGTGGTTGTCCGCGTCGAACACGGGAAAGGAAAGTTCGCGAGACGGCATGGCGATCTCCTTGCGGAAGTACTCGGGTTCTCTATAGGTGGTAATGACGTTACCACTTCGGCCCCGTCGCGTGTAGCGCCCTATTCCGCTCCCGCTCGGTCGCCGGCGCTGGACGTCACGCCGGCGTGACGCTCGTCGTCGCCGGCTAGGCGTCCGGCCAGTTGGGAAGGTTCGGCGTCGCTCCGTTGATGACGGCGAAATTCACCGTCGCGGTCGCGGCGAGCTCGTCGTCGGCTTCGCCGTAGATGTCGACCTGCATCACCATCGCCCGCCGCCCGGACCGCAGCATCCGGGGCACCGCGACGGCCGAGCCCTGCCGGATCGGGCGCAGGTAACGGATGAAGAGGTCCGCCGTCGTCATCGTGGTGTCCGGCTGCAGGTAGTCCAGCCCGAACTGACCGCCCGCCACGTCGACGAGGGTCGCGATCAGGCCGCCCTGCAGCGCGCCGGAAGTGTTCACGACGGCCGGGCTGACCGGCATCGTCATCGCGAATTCGCCATCGTGGGTTCCCGGCCTCATGCCGATCTGGGCGAACAGTTCGCTTAACGACGGCGTGTTCGATTCTTCGTCGCCGTCCCGGATGCCCAGGGCGCGACTGCAGAAGTCATACAGTTGACCGACGTCGACCGGAGCTCCGTTCAATTCCGTTCCCAGCCAATGCAATCGCTGTGCCCCCATCACCGTCTGCATGACGATGGCGGCCGCCGCACCGACGTCCACTCCAGGGTTGAAGACGCCCTCGGTGATGCCCTGGCCCACGATGCCGCGAATGAGTCGATGCAGGGGTGAGAGCACCCGGGCGTAGTCGCGGGGACGGGTCTCGGCCAGATGTTGGTTGTAGAGGGTCAGCGCGCGATTGAGGCTGTCTTGGGTGCTCGATTCCGGTTGCTGGCTGATGCGGTCGATGACCAGCTTCAGTGCCGCGGTGCTGTCCAGCCCGTCGGTCTCCGTCCGCCAGGTTTGCACCGATTGGGCGATGGTCCGATCGAACAGCGCGAGCAGCAACTCGTCCTTGCTGCTGAAATGCTGGTAGAAGGCGCGCAGCGATGTTTTGGAGCGGGCGACGACTTCCTGCACGGTGAAGTCGGTGCGCCCGGTTTCGCCCAATATCTCGACAGCGGTCTTGATGAAGCGGTCACCGCGCGTCACTTCGACGTCGTCGCCAAGGTCGGTCATGAGCGATTCGTCCCCTTCCGCGGCGCGGTGCGCGCTATGAGAATGAGGTTACCGTGGGCTCACCGCGTATCCGAGAAACCGGAGATTCCGGGCGACACATGGTTGAGGGCCGCGGCGCCGGCGTGGCGCGTCGTGTCGACGGCTTTGCTGCCAGAATCTGCTCTACCAGCCAGGATTCAGGGTTTAGGCTGCTGGAATGGCAGCGAGCGTATCCGGAAAGGTTGCATTCGTCACCGGCGGCGCTTCCGGCATCGGCGCGGCATTGACCGCCGAGCTGGTCGCCGGGGGCGCCGAGGTTTGGATCGCCGATCGGCAGATCGGTCCCGCACGTGAGTTCGCAGAGCGCCTCAACAGCGGCGGGGGTAAGGCGCACGCGATCGAGCTCGATGTGCGCGACTACCCATCGTTTGAGCGCGCCGTCGCTGAGGCGGTGCAGCAGTCAGGGCGGATCGACTACCTGTTCAACAATGCCGGCATCGGAGTCGCCGGCGAGGTCGACAAGTACACGCTTGACGACTGGAACGACGTCTTCGATGTGAACCTGCGCGGTGTCGTGCACGGTATCCAAGCGGTGTATCCGATCATGATCCGGCAGCACTCCGGGCATATCGTCAACACGGCCTCCATGGCCGGTCTCATGACGACTGCGGGCCAGGCAAGCTACACCGCGACCAAACACGCCGTCGTCGCGCTGTCGAAATCGTTACGGCTGGAGGCCGAGCGCCACGGGGTGCAGGTCTCGGTGCTCTGCCCTGGCGTGATCCGGACCCCGATCCTTACCGGCGGCAAGTACGGACGCACCGATATGGCAGGGTTCAGCAACGAGGAAATCCTGAAAATGTGGGAGCGGATGCACCCCCTTGCGCCCGAGAAATTCGCCGAGCGCGCCCTTCGTGCCGTATTGCGCGGAGACGCGATCATCGTGGTGCCCGGGTGGTGGAAGGCGTTTTGGTACCTCGAGCGGCTTTCGCCGGCGTTGTCGATGCGAGCCGCAAAAACCATGCTCAAGCGCGCCCGGGAAATGGAGCGAGCCTCGGCGCCGTCGGCAGGTTGACAAAGCCGGCAACGGCTTTCGAGGTCGTGAGTGGTTAGGGTGTGGCTGGGGCAGAACTATGGCACGGTGAGCATGTGTTGAAAAAAGCGCTGACAGCCGCGGCAACCGTACTGGGCGGCGCCGGTACCGTTCTTGCGCCGCAGGTGTTCACGCCGATGGCCGCCGCCGATCAGGACAACTACGTGGCTTTCCTGTCCCCGTCGCGCAACATCAGCTGCGAAATTGATTACCAGCGCCGCGGCATCCCCGACGAAGCGTTCTGCTTCAGCATCTCCCCGCCGCAGTCGGTGACGATGGATGCCGCCGGCGTTCTATCCCGTTGCAGTGGTGAGGGCTGTCTGGCCAATCCGGCGGAGGGCACCCCGATCCTCGGTTACGGGCAGACGAAGGGAGCCGGCCCGTTCAGCTGCCGGTCGGAGACGGACGGCGTGACGTGCACTGTGACCTCGGGTCGCGGGTTCACGATATCCAACGCCGGGATCGCGACCGTGGGCTGACTTTCGGCCCTCAGCCGCCCCGCGCCTCGATCATCGCCGAACGATTGACCTTGGTCGCCGCGGTGCGGGGAATCGCGTCGACGAACTCGACGGTCTTGGGCGCCTTGTAGTGGGCGAGCCGGCTCTTGGCGTACTCGATCACCTGCTCCTCGGTGAGCGCCACGCCGTCGGCGAGCTGCACCACCGCGTGCACTCGGCGTCCCCATTGCGGGTCGGCGAGGCCGATGACGACGACGTCGGCGATCCCGGGGTGACCCGCCAATGCCGATTCCACTTCCGCCGGAAAGACATTCGCGCCGCCGGTGACGATCATGTCGACTCGGCGGTCGACGATATAGAGGTAGCCATCCTCGTCCAGGTAGCCGATATCGCCGGCGGAACGGAAGCCATCCTCGGTGGACGGCAGTGGCGCCGCGCCGCCCACATAGCGGGATCCCGCGCTCATCGGTGCACGCAGGTAGATCTCGCCGTGTTCACCAGGGCCAAGCTGTCTCGTTCCGGCGTCGAGAATCCGGATCTCGGTATCGCGGAAGCCGCGGCCGACACTACCCGGGTGGGCCAGCCACTCGTCACCGCGTAAGGCCGTGAGCCCGAGGTTTTCGGTCATGCCGTATGCCGACACGATCTGCTGCGGGCTCAGCAGTTCGAACCAGGTATGCATGAGCGACGGCGGCATCACGGCGGCGCCTTGCAGGATGAACACGATGCTGGACAGGTCCCGCTCCCGGACGTCCGGCCGGGCCGCGATGCGCGCCAGCATTGTCGGCGTGGCGGTGAAATTGGTGATCTTGAAACGTTCGATCACATCTAGAACCAGTGCGGCATCGAACTTTTCCAGCACCACCAAACGGTCGCCGGCCAGCAGGAAGAAGAAGGTGGCGAAGCCGTTGGTGTGATACATCGGCGCGGGCACCATGATGGTCTGCGGCTGAGCCACCGGCGTCCAGTTCGCCAGGAACGGCTCGCCGTGCTGTGGCGTCCACAGCGATGGCGCCAGGCTCAGGATCACCTTCGGCACGCCGGTCGAACCGCTGCTGCAGATGCCATTCACGTTGGGGGAGACGGCTTCGGGCAGCGCGCTGTCGGACTCGGCCGCCGCCCGCGCCTCGAGGCGCCACCGACTCGCCTCGTCCACGACGACCGCGGGGTTGATCACCTCGCGCACCCTGTCACGCTCCCACTCCGGCAGGTCCCAATGCATGGGAACCGGAACGGCGCCGATCTTCCAGCATCCCAGCGTGGCCAGCACCAGGTGGATCGAATTCGGGATTGCCAGCGCGACAAGGGAACCGGACTCGGCGCCGTGGGCGGCCAGCGCCCGGCCCCACTGGTTGGCGCGGGCGTCGAGTTCACCGAATGTCAGCGACTGCGCGGTGCCATCGAGGGCGACCACCGTCACCCCGATGTCGTCGCGACACTTTTCGGCGAGCTGTTGAAGTTTGGTTCCGAACGGGATTCCGTCCGCTAACGGGTTGGCTGCCACTTCGGTCGCGGCGGGCTCAGTCACGCCGATACCGGCCTGCTGAACAGTGTCTCGAAGGAGCCGTCCGGGACGCCCGGGATCAGCCGCAACGCGAGCGCCTCGGCGCTAAGGGGCAGCCGGATCAGCGGCTGGGTATGCCGGTCGAGCACGCTGACATCGGACTCATCGCAGAAGCCCAGTGCGCCGAGCAGTTGGTGCGAGGTCCGGAGCACCTGCCTTGCGGTGTCGGACGCCTTGAGCCGAAGGACGAGCGCGTCGGCCGAACGAACCTCTATCGGTAGCGATTCCGGACGGCAGACGGTGAATTTCGCCAATTCGTACAGTCCGCGCACCGCGACCGCGGCTTCCGCCACGGCGAACCGGACGGCCTGAAAATCCGCGAGTGGCTTACCGAACTGAACCCGGGCGCGCACATGATCGGTGACGATCTGCAGCGCCTGCTGCACCGATCCCAGAATCCGCCATGATCCCAGCACGAGGTGAAGGTTAACGTCGGCGGGCGGAACGGTTCCGTCGGGTTCGCCGAGGGATGCGGGCACCAGGAACGGGCCGAGCTTGGCGTTGGTCCGCGCAGCCGGCCGCGGGTGGTACCGGGTGCCGTCCAGGTCGGCGGCGATCCAGTCGCCGGGCAGGTCGCCATGGTCGATGCGCGGCGCGCAGGGATCGATCAGGGCAAGGCGGGCGCCGTCAATAGCCAGCAACTCCTCGACGAGGGGATAGGGCAGCACGGTCGCGCCGGCGGCGCGGCACAGCACGGCTGCGGCGAGCAGGTCGTCGGGCGCCGATCGGACATCGAGCTCGAACGCGCCAACCTCGCCGAGGGAACCCCGCGCCGCGTCCCGGATGCTGTCGTCGGTTTCGGCGCGCAACGCTGCCTGTGGCCCGCCCAGCCGGCCCAACCGCTTGGCGGCGACGGCAGCGAAGTCGCTGATGTCTTGTGGCAGATCAGTTTTCACCGGTGCTCTCCCAATACGTCCCGGGCCACCAACATCTTCTGCACTTCGATGGTGCCCGATGCCACGGTGGCGGCCTGTGCGTAACGCCAATGGTCTTCGATCGCCCCGTGCAGCGCGGCACTCGCGCCGCTGTCCAGCGCGACCGGGCCCAGCACGTCGAAAAGTAGCTCGGCGACCTGCTGGTCACACGTCGTGGTGGCGATGCGGGCTGCACTGGCCGCCGCGCCCGCCGCCGGGTCGTCCTGCAGCGACACGGCTCGGTAGGCCAGCAACCGGGCGACCCGTAGATCGACCAGCGCCCGCACCCACCGCGAGCGAAGCGATTCGGGCAGCCCGTCCCAGTCATCGCCGAGCTGGGTGCACATCCGGTCGAGCAACGATTCGCAGCGGGCGTAGCGGGCGATGCCCACGCGCTCGAATGCCAGCGCCTCGCGCATGACCCGCCAGCCGTCGCCGACCTCGCCGAGAACATCACCGGGGAACGCCTGCACGTCGTCGAGGAACATCTCGTTGAGGTGATGCGGCCCCAGCATCGACCCGATAGGCCGGACGGTGAAGCCGGGCCGGTCCATCGGAATCAGAAAGAGCGTGAGCCGCTTGGGCTTTGCGGCCTCGGGATCGGTGCAGGCCGCCAGCACACACCAGGACGCCATCAGCGCGTACGACGTCCACACCTTCTGTCCGGTGATGCGCCAGCCGTCCCCGTCCGGGACGGCGCGGGTACGCAACGAGGCGAGGTCGGTACCGGCCTCCGGCTCGGAAAAGCCCTGACACCAGATCACGTCGCCGGCGGCGATGGCAGCCAGGTGCTTGGCCTTCTGTTCGGCCGTTCCGTAGCGCATCAGGGCCGGGCCCACCCAATTGATTCCCATGTATTGGGGACCGCGTGGCTCGTGCTGGGCCCACATCTCCTCGCGCAGCACCGTCTGCTGCCACACCGAACCACCGCCGCCGCCATGCTCTTTCGGCCACGCCAGCGCCAGGAGGCCCTCGGCGGCCAGCAATTTGCAGAACGTCTCGGTGGTGGCGAGATCCTGCGGGTTCTCGGTGCAGGCGCCCAGGAAGTCGGCGGGGATGTGGTTGGACACCAGCTCGCGCAGGTGGTTTCGCAGTTGTGCGGCGTCGTCGCCGAGGTCGTAATCCATCGTCGTCATCCCTTCGGCAGCCCGAGCAACCGCTCGGCGATGATGTTGCGCTGGACCTCCGATGTTCCGCCGTAGATGGTCGCGGCCAGCGCGTCCTGGCGTTCGAAGAGCAGATCCGGGTCGGTGAGCGACTGCGTTCCCTCGGTAACGGCGGCGAGCTCCCAAACCCGTTGCAAAGTAATCGATCCCAGCAGCTTCATGGTGTCTGCTTCTGGACTCGGACATCCCGCCAATTCGTTGCCCAGGGCGCGGTATCCGGTGGCCCGCAACGCTTCGGCATCGGCCAGCAGCGAACCGAGCTCGGTGCAGATATCGGCGGTCGGCTGCGCCCTGCGTACCGACTCGAGTCCACGCTTGATCTCGACCCAGTTCATGATCCAGATCATCTGGCGTTCGTGGTGCAACGACGACAGCGCGACGTTCCACCCACCGTGCAGCGGGCCCAGCAGGTTTTCCATCGGAACTTCGACATCGTCGAGGAAGACCTCGCAGAATGTCTCGTCGGAGATCGACGCCATCCGGATGGGCTCGATCCGCACCCCCGGCGAATGCAGGTCGAGGATCAAGCAGGAAATGCCCCGGTGCTTCGGCGCCTCCGGATCGGTGCGGGCATACAGGGTGCACCAGCGCGACTCGTGGGCCTGGGTGGTCCAGATCTTGTGACCGTTGACCCGAAACACGTCTCCGTCGCGTTCGGCGCGTGTGCGCAGGCCGGCGAAATCGGATCCGGCTTCCGGTTCGGACATGCCCAGCGCCCACCATTCGTCACCGCGCAGCAGGGGAGCCAGGAGGCGGTCGATCTGGGCGGCGGTGCCGAATTGACGGATGCCGGGTGCGGCGACGTTGGGGCCCGCGATGTTGGGCAGCTTGGGCGCGGACCGCAGCGCCCCCTCGAGCCGGACCTCCATGGCATCGCGCAGACCCAGCGATCGGCCGCCGTGCTCGCGCGGCCAGGTCGGTTGTATCCATCCGGCCTCGAAGGCAGCCCGCTGGTAATCGCGCCGCAGCCCCAGATCCCAGCGATAATCGCGATAATTCTCGTAGTAGTCCTTCGGCAGAAACTCCGTCAGCCACGCCCCGAATTCGTCGACCACCGCGCTCATGCCGCGCCTCCAGCGAAACGGCGGCCGACCTCGTGATAGAGCGCGCGGCTGTCTCCCAGCATCGCGGCGGCCTGCCAGGCGTGGCGGACATAGAGGTGGGCGTCGTGCTCCCAGGTCTGCCCGAGCGCCCCGTGCACTTGCACCGCGGTTCTCGCACAATTGGCGGCCGCATCGCCGGCCGCCGCCTTGGCGAGCGCCGCTGTGGTCCAGGCGTCCGCGGGCGTCGTGGCCGGATCGCCGAGCCGGGCGGCCGCGGCGTAGGTGAGACTGCGGGCGCGCTCCAGGCCGACATAGTTGTCGGCGAGCGCGTGCTTGATCCCCTGGAACGCGCCGATCGGGGTGCCGAACTGGCGGCGAGTCTTCGCGTGCTCAACGGCGCGGTGCAAGGCTGCGCTCGCGGTGCCCACCAAGTCGGCTGCCGCAGCCACCAGCGGCGCCGTCAACGCGCTGTCGAGGTCGACGGGCGCAGCAGCCAACGGCTCCGCGTCGACCTCGACGTCCGCCAGCGGCTGCGCGGGATCGGTCGACTCGCCCGAGATCACCGCCACCCCGTCGCCGCAGCGCGCGACCACCACCACCGTGCCGTCGGGGCCACTGGCGCCACCGTCGGCGCGCGCCAGCGTGACGAGCAACTCGGAGCGGGTCAGGTTGGGGACCGCGACCGCGCGCCCGCGCAGGCGTCCCCCGCGCAGGGTCATCGGCACCACGGGCAGCCGAGATCCCCTGGCGTGCACGGCCAGGGTGGCGACGGCCCCGCCGGCGATGTCGTCGAGAACTGCGTCGAGGCCCGTGCCCCGCAACGCGCCGGCGGCCAGGCCGACACTGCTCAACAAGGGGATGGGCGCGATGGCGGCACCGCACTCCTCGAGCACTACCGCGAGCTCGACCGGTCCGTAGTCGCCGGTCCCGGGCGCGGCCAGTTCCGTCCAACCGAGATCGACGACTGTCTTCCATAGGGTGCGCCATCGCTCCGGATCCGTCATCGCTTGGCGCGCGGAGTCGGGCGGGCACTCGGTGCGTAGGACATCGCGCGCCGTGTCGCGCAGCGACAACTGCTCCGAATTCAGTCCGACATCCATAAGACCCCTAACATAATAAAAATAGTAAACTAGCGGCCTTGTGCGCAATCGCACCGGAACAAACGCATAGGTGGGCCATGGTCGAGTGGTATTTGTTCCTGCCGCAGGTGCGGCTGTCGGCGGCCGACCTCGTGGAGCGGGCACGTCACGCCGAGGCCAGCGGCTTCGACGGCATGGCATTCATCGATCACCTCGAGGCGCCCGGGCTGCCCGATGAAAGCATTTGGGAGGCAATGGGCATTGCGAGCTGGGTGGCGGCCAAGACGGAACGGCTGCGAATCGGCCATCTGGTCCTTTGTGACGCCTTCCGCCACCCCGCCGTGCTGGCCAAACAAGCCGTCACCCTGTCGGACGCGTCGGAGGGCAGGTTCGATTTGGGCCTCGGTGCGGGGTCCTGGCCCGCGGAGTTCACCCGATTCGATGTCGGCCGGCAGGACGCGGTGGCCCGGGTCGAGCAGCTCGGGCGGCACCTCGAGTTGATCAAGCAATACTGGGGTGACGATCCGGGCGGCGGCCCAGCTCCGCAGGCCCCGCCGAGGTCTCATCCGATCCCGCTGGTCCTGGGTGGCACCGGCCCTCGGATGATGGAACTCGTTCGCAGACACGCGGATTGGTGGAACCTGCCGGCGAACCACCTCGACAAGTTGCCCATCCTGGCCCCCGCCGCGGGGACGGCCCGGATGTCGGTCCAGCAGATGGTGGGGTTCGTACGATCAGGTACCGACCCCGATACGGTGCGCGAGGTAAGCACGCGGCGATTCGGCAACCTGGGCGCGGGGCTGGTCTGCGGGGATGCCGACGAGCTCATCGGCCACTTCACCGGGCTAGCGGCGCAGCGCGTCGAGCGGTTCTACGTGTGGTTCGCCGATTTCGCCGTGCCCGATTCGCTGCACGAGTTCGGTGAAACGGTGATTAAGGCGTTTCCGCCGCGGTAGCCGTCAACCCCGTTGCGCCGCGCGCCGCCGCGCTTCCGTGGGAACGACCGGCGGCCGGGCGAACGGTCCGCGCTGGACCGCGCTGAGCCGGATCTCCGGCAGGTCGACCGATGGGTCGACGGTGTCCAACCAGGCCACCGCGTCCGCCACATCGGAGACCTGGATGGCGTACATCTCGAAGGGAACATCGGAAAGCATCTCGGTTTCCACCGGGCCGGGGGTGACGATGTGGACGCTGATGCCGTCACGATCGACTTCGAGGGCCAAGGCCCGGGCGAACGCGTTCATGCCGGCTTTGGATGCCGAGTAGGCGGTCCGCGCCATCATCGGTTCGTGCGCCGCCGACGAGGAGATGAACACGAACCGCGAGCCCGCCCGCATCCTGGGCAGGGCTGCGGCGGTCACCACGAAGCACGAATCCAGATTGGCCGAGATGATGGTCCGCCACTGCTCGAACGTCTGCTTGCGCGCGTAGGTTCCGCCCAGCGTGCCGGCGGCGTGGACAACGAGGTCGATTCTCTCCAATGCGCTTGTCGCAGCCGCAAATCCGTCCGGGTCCGAGGCATCGGCCACGAGGTGGCGCGCGCCGATCTCCTCGGCCGCCGCGCGCAACGGGGCCTCGCGACGCGCCGCCAGCACCACGTCGTAACCCAACTGGGCCAACTTTCGACCACACCCTTTGCCGATCCCGCCGCTGCCGCCGGTGACCAATGCGGTTCTCACGGGCTGCCTCTCAGGTTTGACGGAAATCCCGCGTCCGCGACAGCGCCTGCGGCGACAGCGCGTGAATTCGTTGATCGTGCCGACCGGAGAGCACGTACGTCTGGGTGTCGGCGAGATGGCGACCCGCGATGCGGCGCGCCCGGTCGACGTCGCCCTCCGCGATGGTCTCGGTCAGCTTGACGTGCGTGCTGAGCACGGCGCGGCGCTGCGCCAATGAGGGATAGGTCCCCCTCGCCGCGCTCTCGTCTGCCCACTGTTGTTCGTGGCTGGTCCACAGCGTCTCCAAGCTGCCGACCACCGCGATGATGGTGTGGTTTCCGCAGCCGCGGACCACGAGATCGTGGAATTCACGGCCGATTTCGGTGAACAGCCCGCCGTCCTCGATGTTCTCGGCCATGGAGTCGTTGACCCGGTTGAGCTCCGGGACCAAGGTGTCCGCCCGGTCCGGGCGCCGGGCGGCCAGCGCGGCGCACGCGGGCTCGAGTTCCTGCAACGCCATGCCAAGGTCGGCGACCGCTACGGACTCGCTCTGCAGTAGCAGCCCGAGCATGTACGCTGCACTGGTCTTCGCAGGGGCATGGACGACGGCGCCACCACGGTTGCCCCGCCGCACCGAAACCAGGCCCTCGGTCTCCAGGATGCGAAGCGCTTCGCGCAGGGAAACCAGACTCACGTTGAACTGCTCGACGAGCACCTCTTGCCGCGGCAACAGATCGCCGTCGGCGAGGTCACCGTTGATGATCTGGCGGCGCAACTCGTCGGCTACGATTTCTGCGATCCGCGGCGCCGACAATCGGCGACGGGCGTCGCTCCCAATTCCCAAGGCGGTCATCCGATCCTCGATGCATAGCAACTCGCTGGCTTAGCTATTTTAGCAGTAATGGTATAAATAGCTTCTTCGATCGCGCGTCGATCGGGAGGGCGGGTGTAAGTGAGCGAGCGGTTCGACGGCCGGCCCACACCGCTGCACGACCTGCGTGTCGTCGAGATCAGTGATCGGATCGCCGGCAGTTACTGCGGAAAGCTGCTGGTCGATGCCGGGGCCCAAGTGTGCAAAATTGAACCGCCGCAAGGAGATTGGCTCCGACGATACTCCGCGACGGGCTCGCCGATGCCGGATGGGGAGAGCTCGCCGTTCTTCGCCTACCTCAATGCCGGTAAGCGCAGCGTGACTTATCCGCCCGATGCCGAGCGCTTCGCCGCCGAACTGTCCGCCGCGGACGTGGTGGTGGTCACCGCCGGCCGGGAGCAGGCCGCCGCGTTGGGCGTTGACCCGCAGCGGCTGCTGGCGGACTGTCCGCGCGCAATCATCGTCACGATCTCCGACTTCGGCTGGACCGGACCGTACGCCGACCGTGCCGCCAGCGAGTTCACCCTGCAGGCGTGGGCGGGCTCGCCCGGCTTCCGCGGCGATCCGGCGGGACCGCCCATCTCGATCGGCGGCGACTTGGGGGAGTACATGGGCGGCGTCTACGCCGCATTCGGCGCACTGGCCGTGCGCCGCCGCGTCGAGCGCGGTGGCCCCGGTGAGCACCTCGATCTCTCCATGCTCGAGGCGTTGACCGCGATGCAGAGCAGCGAATGGCTGCACTCCCAGCTGCTGCGGGTGCCACCCATCCGCCGCACGCTCGAAGTGCCATCGATCGAGCCCGCCAAGGACGGCTACGTTGGGATCACCATGGTCACCGGCCAGCAATGGCTCGACTTCGTCGCCATGGTCGAATGCCCGCAGCTCGAAGAGATCGAACAACTCCGCTTCCAGATCGGCCGGTGGGCCTACCGCGACCTGATCCGCGAACAGATCGGCCCGTGGCTGGCCGAACGCACCGTCGGGGAAATCGTCGAACTGGGCCAAATGTTCCGGTTGCCCATCGCCGCGCTTGGCAACGGCTCCACGATCCGGGAGATGGAATACGTCACCGAGCGCGGGGCATTCGTCGAAAACCCCGCCGGCTTTCACCAGCCCCGGCCTCCCTGGTTGATGTCGGCATGCGCTCCCACCCCGCCGCGGCCGACCCCCGCTCTCGGTGAGGCCAATGACGAAACCCTCTGGTCGCCAAGCGAATCCACGAGGAGCGCGACGCAGACAGGGCTGCCCCTGGCCGGTGTGCGCATCGTCGACCTGACCGCGTTCTGGGCGGGTCCCGCGGCCACCCATCTGCTGGCCGCGTTCGGCGCCGACGTCGTCAAGGTGGAGTCGATACAGCGACCGGACGGCATCCGATACTCGGGCGGCATGCGCACCGACGTCCACGATTGGTGGGAGTACGGCTGGGTCTTCCACGCCATGAACACCAACAAGCGTTCCGTCACACTGGATTTGGGTTCCGAAGACGGGCGCCGCCTGTTCACCGAGCTGGCCGCCGGCGCCGACGTGGTGATCGAGAACTTCTCCCCGCGGGTGATGGACCAGTTCGGCCTGACCGCCGACGTGCTGCTCAACGTCAACCCCAAGCTCGTCGTCGCCCGGATGCCCGCGTTCGGACTGGATGGGCCATGGCGGGATCGCGTCGGATTCGCTCCCACCATGGAGCAGCTCGCCGGCCTGGCCTGGGTGACCGGGCTGCCCGAGACCGCGCCGGTCACACCGCGCGGGGCTTGCGATCCGCTGGCCGGTGTGCACGCCGCGTTCGCCGTGCTGGCCGCGCTGGACTTCGCCGAACGCACCGGATCGGGACAGCAACTCGAGCTGCCGATGCTCGAGACGGTGCTCAACGCGACCGCGATACAGGCGATCGAATCCGAGGTCTTCGGGATAACGCTGACCCGGCGCGGCAACCGCGGTCACGGCGACTCGATCCAAAACATCTACCGGTGTGCGGGGGACGACGACTGGATAGCGGTCACCGTGCGCGACGACCGGCACTGGCGTGCCCTGGTCGAGGTGATGGATCGACCGGCGTGGTGCGACGAGGAGCTGTCCACCGTCGCCGGGCGGCGACGGCGGGGCGACGACGTCGATCGCCGGCTCGCGGACTGGTTCGCGCGCCAACCCCTCGACTCGACGGTGGAGCGATTGGCGGCCGCCAGCATCCCCGCCGCGCCGGTGGTGTCGCCGTCGTTGGTCGTCGAGAGTCCCCAACTGCGTCACCGGGGATTCTTGGAGACCCTCGACCACCCCAGCACCGGCGCGGGTCTCTATCCGTGCCCGCCGTTCGCCCGGCTGGCCGGCCAGGACAGATGGCTGCTGCGGCCACCGCCGCGGCTGGGCGAGCACAATGAAGAGATACTGCGCGAGCGGTGCGGGCTGACCGACGAAGAACTGACGCGCCTCGCAACCAGCGGGGTGATCGGGACCCGACCCAAGGGCCTGTAGAGAAGTGGAGGGCAACTGATGCGCGTGACAGTTGACGAAAACCTTTGTGAGGCCAACGGCTTCTGCGAATCGCTGGCACCGGATGTCTTCGAGCTGGGGGACGAGGACGTGGTGCAGATCGCGGACGGGCCCGTGCCCCCGCGTCTGGAGATCGACGTGCGCGCCGCGGTGGACCAGTGCCCCAAGGCCGCGCTGCGGCTGATCGACTGAGGGATCGGCGACTAGTCAGGTCGACCGTCCGGCCAGCGAGATCGGCATTTCGTCGTAGATCGACATGTTCGTGGTCAGGTTCGGGTAAGCCACTTTCGCCGGGCCGAGGGCGATGTCGTCGCAACGCAGCAAGAGTTCGTCGAACACCGCCCGCAGTTCCGCGCGCGCGAGCATGGCGCCCAGGCAGTGATGGGGTCCGCCGCCGCCGAAGGCCACCTGAGGGTTCGGCTGACGACCGATGTCGAAGGTGAACGGTGATTCGAAGACCTCCTCGTCGCGGTTGGCCGAACGCAGCATCGACACCACCCGCTCGCCCTTCGCTATGCGCTGGCCGTCCATCTCGACGTCGACCTTCGCGGTGCGCGTCCAGTACGCGACCGGTGACGCCCAGCGCAACACTTCCTCGATGGCGCTGGGTCGCAGCGCTTCCTGCTCGCGATAGCGCTCGATCTGCTCCGGGTTCGCCACAAACGCCTGTAGCCCGATGGCCAGTGCATTCTTGGTGGTGTCGCTGCCGGCGAACGCCAGCACGAAGAAGAAGAATTCGAGTTCGTGAGGTGGCAAGCTGAAGTGATCACCGTCTTCGCCGGTGATCACCGCGGTGGCCAACGTGCTCCAGATGTCGTCGGTGGGATTGCGTCGCTTCTCCGCGGTGAGGTCCATCGCGTACCCGAAGATGTTGGCGTAGAGGTCGGTTTCGTCCTGCCGGCTCAGCTGCACCTCCGGTGAGTTGGCCTTCAATATCCGGTCCAGGCCGTCGAAGATGCGGGGCCGGTCGTCTTCCGGTATGCCGATGATGTCGCCGATGACCGTCATCGGCAGGGCGTCCGCGACGTCCTCGATCCAATCGCCGCCGCCCTCGACCAGCAGGCGGTCGATCATGCGCGCGGCCCTCGCCCGGATGCCGTCCTCGAGCTTGGCGATCGCCCGCGGATTGAACGCGTTCGAGATCAGCTTGCGGCGCTTGTTGAGCCCGGGCGGGTCCATGTTGATGATGGTGGGGTACGACGAGAACATCCCGACCGGCTGGATGAGCGGGCCGTCGACCGCGGTGAAGGACTCGACATCGCGATGCAGCCGGACCGCATGCCGGTGTTTGGTGGTCACCCAGAACTGGCGCTGGACCGTCCTGGCGACACCGGGGGTCAGGTCGTGGCGGAAAATCGGTCGGCTGCGCCGCAACTCCGTGAACAATTCGTCAGGAAATCCGTTGCGCCACAGGGCGAAATCGGAAAGATCCACTGACCCAGCCGTCATCTGAAACTCCGCTCTGCCCGGGCGCATCTGGTGCCGCGTTGACGTTCAATGCTTAAAATAGTAAAAATAGACCTTGTCGTCGAACCGCGGTGAGTGAAGGGCGGCCAAGTTGCGCTCGACTCGCCTTGGTCTGGGCGGGATATGGAGAGTTCGTGACGCACACAATTTCTGACCCCGCGTCGGATGCGGCCGGGGATCCCTCGGAACGCGAGTTCGGACAGGCGGGCATCGCGCTGTCGACCTATCGGTTCCCGACGGGTTGGTTCATCGTCGCCTTCAGCTCCGACCTGACCACCGGTCAGGTCAAGCGCGCCCACTACTTCGGTGAGGAACTCGTCATCTTCCGCACCGAGTCCGGCCAGGTGCACGTGATGGACGCCTACTGTCAGCACCTCGGCGCCAACCTCGGCGTCGGCGGCACCGTGGAAGGCGAGAACATCGTCTGTCCGTGGCATGGCTGGCGCTGGCGTGGTGACGGCAGCAACGCGCTGATCCCGTACAGCAAGATCGGGTGCAAGAACAACGTCCGCATCCGCACATACCCGAGCATGGAGTGGTACGGCTTCGTGCTGGTGTGGCACGAGCGGCACGGGCGGGCGCCGTACTGGCAGCCTCCGGTGCTGCCTGAACTGGAAACGAACGAGTACTACCCACTGCACCCGCACACGCAGATGATCAACCGGGTCAAGGTGCACCCGCAGATGATCATCGAGAACGCCGCCGATCCGTATCACGTGCAATACGTGCACAAGGCCGCCAATCCGGCCACCACCGCGTCGTTCGAAGTGTCCGGTTACCACTTGCACGCGACCGTCAACGCCCACTTCGGCGGCGGCCGCGCCTCTACCTGGCTGACCCCCAATGGGCCGGTCGACGCCAAGATCATCTACGACAACTACTCGCTGGGGCTGGGGGTGGTCCGCTTCCCCAGCGAGCTGGTGGCCACGGTTCAGGTGACCGGGCAGACGCCGGTCGACGAGGACTACACCGATTACTTCTACACGCAGGCGTCCGTCCGCGAGCCCGGCGACACCGGGGACGCGCCGACCGGTCGCGCGGCCAAATTCCTGGCGCTGCAGCAAGAGGTCATCAAGCAGGACTTCTTCACGTGGGAGAACATGAAGTACCTGGAGAAGCCGAACCTGGCTCCCGAAGAGGCGCATGACTATGCCGCGCTTCGCCGCTGGGCGCACCGTTTCTACCCGGGCACGCAGCCTTCGCCGTCCGACTTCGGGTACACGGCCGACGGTGAGCCCGACCCGGCGGCCGCGAAAGCCTGATCGGCCGTCCGATGAGCCCCGACCGGAGCGGACCTCTCGGGCCCGCCGACTTCGGCGTCGAAAGTTTCACGGTCCCAGCCGTGCTCGATCGGCGGGCCGAGCAACATCCCGACCGGGTGATGATGTCGATCGCCGGCGTCGACGTGACCTTCGAGCAGATGCGGCAGCGCTCCTGCGCCGCCGCCAACGTGCTCGCGGACTTGGGCGTCGGCCGCGGCGATTGCGTGGCGTTGTTCACCGCAACCTGCCCGGAGTGGGTCTACTTCTGGTTGGGTGCGGCGCGTACCGGCGCGGTGAGCGCCGCCGTCAATGCCGCGAACAAAGGGGATTTCCTGCTACACGCCCTGCGGCTGTCGCAGGCCAAGGTGATCCTGACCGATGCCGAGCGCGGGCCCCGGGTGGACGAGGTTGCCGGGGCGTTGAAGACCGCCCCGACCGTTGTGCTGCAGGGTGATTCACTTGCCGACGAGTTGAGCCGAGGTGGCTCCCGTGCGGTCGCAGACGTCGGCGTGGCGGTGGAGGACGTGGGCTGTCTCTTCTACACGTCGGGCACCACCGGGTCGTCGAAAGCGGTTGCTACGACCTGGCATTACCTGTTCACGGTGGCCGCGACGGTCGCTTCGGCGTGGGAATTGCGCGCGGGGGAGGTGCTGTGGACGGCGATGCCGCTGTTTCACTTGAGCGCGGCACCCAGCGTGCTCGCCCCGATGCTGCT
Source organism: Mycobacterium sp. E1386 (assembly GCF_001672745.1). NCBI lineage: Bacteria > Bacillati > Actinomycetota > Actinomycetes > Mycobacteriales > Mycobacteriaceae > Mycobacterium > Mycobacterium sp. E1386. Next base: position 910 of record NZ_LZKH01000008.1, on the reverse strand, counting down.
CGGCGCGACGACTGTGCTGGCACAAGCGTTTCACCCCGCCCGGGTGTGGGAGGACATACGCGCCCGCGGTGCCGTCGGCTTCGCCGGCGCCGGCGCGATGGTGTCGATGTTGCACAACCTGCCGGCGGATCCGCGTGACGCCGACTTGCCGCTGCGATTCATCTCGGCGGCTCCGATCGACGCCAAGGCTTATCGCGACATCGAAAAGCGTTACGGCTGCCGCATTGTCACGATGTACGGGATGACCGAGGCGTTTCCGATCGCCGTAAAGACCCTGGCCGACGAAGGGGTGCCGGGAACTTCGGGCCGGCCGAACCCGAATTTCGACGTGCGGATCGTCGACGAGGGCGGCGATCCGCTACCCGCAGGCGCGGTCGGGGAAATCGCCTGCCGGCCCCGGTATCCCCACGTGATGAGCGAAGGCTATGTCGCGCAAGGCATGCGGGTCATTCCGCACCCGGAATGGTTTCGCACCGGCGACGTCGGCCTGCTCACCGCGGAGGGAAACCTCACGTTCGTCGACCGCAGGAAGGATTCGCTTCGCCGGCGCGGTGAAAACGTGTCCTCGGTCGAGGTGGAAACCGTGGTCGCGAGCCATCCCGCCGTCGCGGAAGCCGCCGCGATCGGGGTGCCCAGCGCGTTGGGCGAAGACGACATTCTGGTGATCGTGACGTTGCGACCGGGGGCGACAGTGGATTACGCCGAGCTGCTCGATTTCTGCTCGGCCCGGATGCCGTACTTCTGCGTGCCCCGATACGTGGAGACCGTCAGCGAACTCCCGAAGACGGTCATCGGGCGGATACGCAAGGACTTGTTGCGCGAGCGGGGGGTGACTCGGGAGGCGTGGGATCGTGAAGCTCAGGGCTATATCGTTAGCCGGTAAGTTACGTTAATGTTACGTATTAGTCGG
>NZ_LZKH01000007.1:0-25631 GCF_001672745.1 Mycobacterium sp. E1386 | reverse complement strand
CGTCCAGCGCGCCGGTCCCGCCGCCCAGGGCGGCGGCCGCCACGGCCGGCAAGTCCCCGCCCAGCATCGCGGCGCGCTGTACCGACGCGGCGGGGATGTCGGCGGCCCTGGCCACCGCGTCCGCCATGATCCCCGCCAGCGCGCCCTGGCGCAGCTCCCCGCCCAGCAACCGCACCAGGAAGGCCTGCTCGATGTCGGTCGCGGCGGCCAACAGTCCCGCCACGAGTTCGGCGCGCCGCGCCTGCGACCCCTTGCCCGACACCGCCCCGATCTCCGAGAAGCCGGCGTCCACACCGGCGACGGTCAACGTCGGTTGCGACGCCGCCGCCGGCCGCGACCGCAAAGACGCCCAGCCGACCCCGATCTGGCGCTGCCGCAGCTCCCCCGACAGCCAGGAGACCACGGTCGCGACCCCGTCGGGGTCGGCCGCCGCGCGGCGCAACAGGCCGGCGATGTGGGCGACCTTGCTCAGCCGTGACGACGTGCCGCCCACGTCAAGTGAGGTCGTCGCGACGTCGAGAAGGAGCACGAAATCAGCTTGGCACGGCTCTCGGACAAGGCGGGGTCAACCCTGCCAGACGGACACGCTAGCGTGCCTACGTAACGTTACAGATCGCATGGATTCTGACAACCCAAAGGAGAGGCCGGATGGAGATCAACGGGAAGAAGGTCGTCGTCATCGGCGGCGCGTCGGGGATGGGTCGTGCGTCCGCGGAGTTGCTGGCCGAGCGCGGTGCGGACGTCGCGATCTTCGACCGTGAGGGTTCCGACGGGAAAGACGTGGCCGAGGCCATCGGGGGCGCGTTCTACCCGGTCGACGTCACCGACTTCAAGGGCACCGAGGAGACCCTGCAGACCGCCGTCGACAAGCTGGGCGGCCTGCACGTCATCATCACCACCGCCGGCGGCGGCATCGCCAAGCGGACGATGACGAAGTCCGGCCCGCACGACCTCGAATCCTTCCAGTCCGTGATCGACCTCAACCTCATCGCCACTTTCAACATCAGCCGGCTCGCGGCGGCGCACATGGCCAAGAATGAGCCCGAGGACGAAGAGCGCGGCGTGATCATCAACACCGCCTCGATCGCGGCCTTCGAAGGGCAGATCGGGCAGGTCGCCTACACCGCCGCCAAGGCCGGCATCGCCGGCATGTGCCTGACCATGGCCCGCGATCTCGGCTCGCTGGGCATCCGCGTGCTGGCGATCGCGCCCAGCCTGTTCGCCACGGGATTGACGCAGGGCATTCCGGACGAATTCGCCGCGGCACTCACCAAGGACGCGGCCTTCCCCAAGCGTCTCGGCCGGCCGATCGAGTACGCCAAGCTGGTGGCGGCCATCGTGGAGAACCCGATGCTCAACGGCCAGTGCCTGCGCCTGGATGCCGGGCAGCGGTTCGCGCCCAAGTAGCGACCCGCCCGGGCGGCCCTCCTCGCATTAAGTACACTCTTTAGGCAGCCGCCCCGCTTCCCCTCGAAGCGGGGCCGGCTACCCAGCCGGTAGCGAGGAGGGTCCCTCATGGGTATCGCACTGACCGACGACCACCGCGAACTCGCCGAGGTCGCGCGCGGGTTCCTGACCTCGCAGAAGGCCCGCTGGGCGGCGAGGTCCCTGCTCGACGCCGCCGAGGAATCCCGGCCGCCGTTCTGGCAGAACCTGGTCGAGCTGGGCTGGCTCGGCCTGCATGTCGACGAAGAACACGGCGGTTCCGGTTTCGGTCTGCCCGAACTGGTGGTGGTGGTCGAGGAACTCGGCCGCGCCGTCGCGCCCGGGCCGTTCGTGCCGACCGTCATCGCGTCGGCGGTGATCGCCAAAGACGGTAGCGCCGAACAGAAGTCGCGGCTGCTGCCCGGCCTGATCGACGGGACCGTCACCGCGGGCATCGGCCTGGACGGCCGGGTGGAACTCAAGAACGGGATCGCCGACGGTGACGCCGGAATCGTGCTCGGTGCCGGGCTGGCCGAGTTGCTGCTGATCAACGCTGGCGAGGACGTGCTGCTGCTGGAGCGCGATCGCGCCGGCGTGTCGGTCGACGTGCCGAACAACTTCGACCCGACCCGGCGCTCCGGACGGGTCCGCCTGGAGAACGTCAACGTCAGCGCCGACGACGTCCTGGTCGGCGCGCGGGCATCGGCGCTGGCCCGCGCACGGACCCTGCTGGCCGCCGAGGCGGTGGGTGGCGCGGCGGACTGTGTGGATGCCGCCGTGGACTATGCCAAGGTGCGGCAGCAGTTCGGGCGCACCATCGCGACTTTCCAAGCGGTCAAGCATCATTGCGCGAACATGCTGGTGGCATCCGAGTCGGGGGTCGCCGCGGTGTGGGATGCCTCGCGTGCGGCATCCGAGGACGAAAACCAGTTCCAGCTGGCCGCCGCGGTCGCTGCGACCCTGGCGTTCCCCGCCTACGCGCGCAATGCCGAGCTGAACATCCAGGTGCACGGCGGCATCGGTTTCACCTGGGAGCACGACGCGCACCTGCATCTGCGCCGCGCGCTGGTGATCGCGGCGCTGTTCGGCGGTGACGCGCCGGCCCGGGATGTCTTCGAGCGCACGGCCGCAGGCGCCAAGCGGGAGAACAGTTTGGACCTGCCGCCCGAGGCCGAGGAACTGCGCACCCGGATCCATGCCGACGCCGCCGAGATCGCCGCCCTCGACAAAGAGGCGCAACGCGACAAGCTGATCGAGACCGGCTACGTCATGCCGCATTGGCCCAAGCCCTGGGGCCGCGCCGCCGACGCGGTCGAGCAGCTGGTGATCGAGGAGGAGTTCCGCGCGGCCGGCGTCAAGCGGCCCGACTACTCCATCACCGGGTGGGTGATCCTGACCCTGATCCAGCACGGAACCGATTGGCAAATCGAGAGATTCGTGGAGAAGGCGCTGCGCCAAGAGGAGATCTGGTGCCAGTTGTTCTCCGAACCCGAGGCCGGCTCCGACGCCGCATCGGTGAAGACCCGCGCCACGCGGGTGGACGGCGGCTGGAAGATCAACGGGCAGAAGGTCTGGACCAGCGGGGCCCAGTATTGCGCGCGCGGCCTGGCCACCGTGCGCACCGACCCGGAAGCTCCCAAGCACGCCGGCATCACCACCGTCATCATCGACATGAAGGGCCCGGGCGTCGAGGTGCGGCCGTTGCGGCAGATCACCGGCGGCTCGGAATTCAACGAGGTGTTCTTCAACGACGTGTTCGTTCCCGACGAGGACGTCGTCGGTACGCCCAATTCGGGGTGGACGGTCGCCCGCGCGACGCTGGGCAACGAGCGAGTGAGCATCGGTGGCAGCGGATCGTTCTACGAGGGCCTGGCATCCACCCTGGTGCAGCTCGCTGCGCAGCAGTCAGATCGCTTGGCGGGCGCGCCGATTCGGATCGGGTCCTTCCTCGCCGACGATCACGCCCTGCGGCTGCTGAACCTGCGCCGCGCCGCGCGCAGCGTCGAGGGAGCCGGGCCCGGCCCGGAAGGCAACATCACCAAGCTGAAGCTGGCCGAGCACATGGTGGACGGGGCCGCGATCTGGGCGGCGCTGGCGGGCCCGGAGGTCGCACTGATGGACGGGCCCGGTGCGGTGGTGGGCCGGCTGGCGATGGGAGCGCGAGGCATGGCGATCGCCGGCGGCACCTCGGAGGTCACCCGCAATCAGATCGCCGAGCGGATCCTCGGCATGCCGCGCGACCCGCTGATCAACTAAGCCGCCCGGGTCAGGCGGGTGCGAACAACGGCGCCCCGCCGCTGCCCTTTTCCGGCCGGATCGCGACGGTCATGCCGCACCTGACCGAATCGGGTTCGCAGTCAACAATGTTGGCGGCCACCCGCAGGCCCTCTTGTTCGGCGAGCTCGACGATGGCGATCACGTACGGGACGGGAATCTCCGGGTTATACGGGTGGTGGTTGACCGTATAGGTGAACACCGTGCCGCGGCCGGAAACCGGCCGCGCTACCAGTTGGCCGCCGCAAGTGCGGCATTCGCCGGCCGCGGGATGCACCCACCGCGCGCAGGGGTCGCAATATTCGATGAGCAGCGGCTCGTCCGGCACGACGAATACAGTACACTCAATTGATTCGATGCGGGGCTGTGGGCTGACGGGCGGTGTGCATGACGCATTTCGAGAAGGACGCGATTCTCTCCGGCATCGGCATCTCGCGGATCGGTCGCCGCAGTGGCATCCCGGGTCTGGACCTGACCATGGAATCGGTGCGGGCCGCCATCGAGGATGCCGGGCTGGTTCCGTCCGACGTCGACGGCATCGCGACCCTTGGCGACACCCCCGCCGAGGAGGTCAACGCTGGGCTGCGGATCGAGGCGGCGGATTGCGGATCCGGCTTCGGCACCGGCGGCTTGCTCAGCCCGGTGATGTCGGCGTGCCGCGCAGTCGCCGAGCGTCGCGCCCGCCACGTGGTGGTGTACCGGACCATCCAAATGCTCGGGGGCACCGTCCCCGTCAAACCACAGGAGAACGCGCCCGCGCCCCCGCTCGCGCGGATGTTCGAGGCGCCGGAGGGTGCCGAACGGCCGGCCGTCGGCGCGATGGACGACGTCAACGATCTGGTCGCGGCCAACGCCTACTCCGCCGCGAACTGGCTGGCGCTCAATTGCCGGCGTCACATGGAGTTGTACGGGACGACCAAACAACAGCTGGGCTGGGTGGCGCTCAACGGCAGGCGCAACGCCGCGCTGAATCCGCGCGCCGTTTATCGCGATCCGATGACCATGGCCGACTACCTCAGCGCGCGGCCGGTATCCACCCCGTTCGGGCTGCTGGACTGCGACGTGCCGATCGACGGCTCCATCGCGGTGGTGGTCTCGCACGCCGAGTACGCGCGGGATTGCCCGCACCGCGCGGTGGCGGTGGAGGCGATCGGCGGGTCCGACGGCGCCGGCGGCTGGTTCCACCGCGACGACTACCCGAAGATGGCGATGTCTGATGCGGCGGCGCAGATGTGGTCGCGGACCGAGCTGAAGCCGTCCGACCTCAAGGTCGCCGAACTCTATGACGGATTCACCTATCTGACCCTGGCCTGGCTGGAAGCGCTGGGAATCTGCGGCGACGGCGAGGCCGGGCCCTATGTCGAAGGCGGCGCCCGCATCGCCCGCGACGGTGAACTTCCCCTGAACACCTACGGTGGCCAGCTCTCGGCCGGGCGCATGCACGGCTACTGGGCGCTGCACGAGGGCTGCCTGCAGTTGCGTGGCGAGGCGGGGGAGCGGCAGGTGTGGCGGCGTCCGGACGTCGGCGTCGTTTCCGTCGGAGGCGGCCCAGTCGCCGGCTGCATGTTGCTCACATGCTGAAAAGGTTTGCGCCAAAACGCCATTGGGCCTGACATGAGCACTGGTCTCGGGAACAAGCTGGCGTCCAAGGTCGCGCGGGACCTCGAGGCCGAGATCGTCCGCCGCGGCTGGGCCACCGGCGAATCGCTGGGCTCCGAACACGCTCTGCAAGAGCGCTTCGGGGTGAGCCGCTCGGTGCTGCGCGAGGCCGTCCGGCTCGTCGAGCACCACCAGGTGGCCCGGATGCGCCGCGGGCCGGGCGGCGGGCTGATCATCTGTGAGCCCGATGCCGGCCCCGCCACCCGCGCCGTCGTCATCTATCTCGAATACCTCGGAACGACGCTCGGCGACCTCCTCAATGCACGCCTGGTGCTCGAACCGTTGGCGGCCTCGCTGGCCGCCGAGCGGATCGACGAAACGGGCATAGCCCGGCTGCGGGCCGTATTGCGGGGCGAGGAACAGTGGAAGCCCGGGTTGCCGACACCTCGGGACGAGTTCCACATCGCCCTGGCGGAGCAATCGAAAAACCCTGTGCTGCAACTATTCATCGACGTGCTGATGCGGCTCACCACCCGCTACGCCCTGCGGTCGCGGACGGACACGGCCAGCGAGGCCGTCGAGGCGGTCGACCGGATGCACGTCGACCACTCCGAGATCGTCGCCGCCGTTACGTCCGGCGACTCGGCGCGGGCCAAGACGCTCAGTGAACGACACGTCGAGGCCGTGACCGCCTGGCTGCAGCACCATCACCCCGGCAATGCGAGCAGGCGACGCAAGCCGCGGCCGCTGAACATCGAGGTGCCCCGCGGCAAGCTGGCGGAGATGCTGGCGGCCACGATCGGCGACGACATTGCGGCCAGCGGTTGGAAGGTCGGGTCGGTCTTCGGCACCGAGACGGCCCTCCTGGAGCGCTACAGGGTGAGCCGCGCGGTGTTCCGTGAAGCGGTGCGGCTGCTCGAATACCACTCGATCGCGCACATGCGCCGCGGGCCCGGCGGTGGCCTCGTCATCGCCACACCCCAGGCGCAGGCGAGCATTGACACCATCGCGCTGTACCTCCAATATCGCGACCCCAGCCGCGAGGACTTGCGTTGCGTCCGGGATGCCATCGAGATCGACAACGTCGCCAAGGTGGTGAAGCGGCGCGGCGAATCCGAGGTGGCCGCCTTCCTGTCCGCCCACCGGTGCGAGGTCGACGAAACGCCGGGTGACATCGCCGACGCCGCCGTCGAGGAGTTCCGATTCCACGTGGGGCTGGCCCAACTGGCGGGCAACTCGCTGCTCGACTTGTTCCTGCGCATCATCGTCGAGTTGTTCCGGCGGCACTGGTCGACCACCGGGCAGGAGCCGCCGACCTGGGCGGACGTCCTGGCGGTCCACCACGCCCACCTGCGGATCGTGGACGCCATCGAGGCGGGTGACGAGAGCCTGGCCCGATATCGCGTGCGGCGTCATCTGGACGCCGCCGCGTCCTGGTGGCTGTAGTTCGCAGATGTGATCTGCAGCGCGGTATAGCGAAGGCCCGTCGGGGGTACTGGGGAGGGAGGAAGTGACGGCCGGTCCAGCAGGGGGTTGGCGTTAGTGATCGAGAGCGAGAGTGCTGGAGTGACGGCGGGCACCGACATTGGACAACTCGGCTTCGTCCATTCGGCACTCATCTACCAATCCCAGCGGGAGTACCTGGAATTCGTGACGCGCTTCGTCAACGAAGGGCTGGCGACCGGTGAGGCGGTGATGGTCGCCGTGCCTTCGGACAAGTTGGCGCTACTCCATGACGCGCTGGGCGAGTCTTCGGCCGATGTGCAGATGGTCGACGTCACTGAGGTCGCCCGCAATCCGAGCCGGCTGATGGCGATGGAGGGGGCTTTCGTCGACGATCACCCCGACCGGCGGGTGCGGATCGTCAGTCAGATCGCCTGGCCCGGCCGCACCGAAGAGGAGCTGGTGGCCTGCGTGGAGCACGAGGCACTGGTCAACGGGGCGATGGACGGCTACCAGGTGACCGGTTTGTGCCTCTACGACGGGAGCCGGCTCGGCGACGACGTGCTGGCGGACGCCCGAGCGACACACCCGCTGCTCTGGAGGGGCGACGCGCTGCAACGCAGCGCGGACTACGCGCCCGACGACGCCCTGCAGCGCTGCAACCGACCGCTGCCCGGCAATCCGGGGGCCGTCACCTACGTGGTCAAAAAGTCATCGGACCTCAGCCCCGCGCGTTCGTTCGCCACGAATTACGCCGGGTGGATCGGGTTGTCCCAAGACGGGATCGAGGACCTGCAATTGGTGGCCACCGAGCTGGCCAGCAACAGCCTGATGTACACCGAGGGCGCGTGCCAGCTCGCCTTCTGGCGCGACGACGACTACCTGGTGTGCGAGGCGCGAGACACCGGGTGCTTCGAGGATCCGCTGGTCGGGCGAATGGATCCGGGGCCGTGCGGCCCCGCCAGCCGCGGTCTGTACCTGGTCAATGCCATCTCGGACCTGGTCCGCACCCACACCACCGCCAGCGGCACGACGATTCAGGCGTATTTGCGGGTCGATCCGTCGGCTGGGCCTAGGGGGTAACCGAAGCAACCCCCGGGAACCGCCCCCCACATCGCGGTCCCGAGGGTCGCTCGTTACAAACGGTTAGACGCAGATACCAAGCGCGCTAACTACGCAACCTCCGCCGGCGGCCCCGCCGCCGACAAGTCCCCCGCTTCCGGCCGCCGATGAAGCGCATCCTGTCGGTAGGAGCGACATCGCGGCCAACCCGACGGCCGCGGTGGCGACTTTGAGGGTCTTCTTGGTGTCTTTCGCCATCATGATGAGCCTTCTTTCATCACATTCCGAGGGGGAGTAATTGCACATCCGTTCAACGAACGGATGCCCCGACCCCATACCCGGTGCTGGGCGTGAGTAAACCTAAATTCTTCACTAATTTCGAGACGGGTTGACGCGTTATGCCGCTCGGCAGAAACTTGCACGTCAGGGCCGTATACGGCTAATGTCTTCGCTCGTGCGTCTTCACGATCGCGCCTTCAAGAAGGCCGTAGTAGCTAGCACCCGCAGCGGGGTCTGACCTAGACCGACCCCCCGCTGTGGGTCGGAAGCTACTGCAGTCGGTCGCTCCTTTCGACCGAAGAAGACCGGCACATGACCCTTCTTGAGACCCTGCCCGAGCGGCTCAACCCGTCCAGTGACCAAGCCGGCCAGTGCGCCGCGACGGCGTGGTTCGCCCAGCAGTTCGGCGCGCCGTTACCCCGCGGTCTGCGGGAAAAGGCCGACGCGATGTCCTGGGAGCGTTTCGTCGCGACCTACGGTCACTCGGCCGGCCCGATTCGCCTCGGAAATTGGGCGTGCACGGACACCCACCGACGGCGGGGGCCGCAGGCCCGCCACTTCCGGGCCACGATCGCGGTCGGCGACCGCATCGAGACGTCAACCGCCGCGGCCGGTGGCCCGATCGCGGCGCTCAGCGCGATGCTGCACGAGCGCGGAATCCCGGTGGAGATCCTGAAGTTCCATCAGCTGCGATCGGGCGGGGACATCGCCACCTTCATCTGCGGCAGCAACGGCGCCCGCGAGGAGTGGGCGATGGGCTGGGCCGGCGACCCGACGCAGTCGGCACTGCGCGCGGTGATCACTTGCGCCAACCGATTGCTCGCCTGAGGCCTACAGCGGGCGCAGCACGATCGGCATGCCGTCCATCGGTATCGGCATGCCGCCGTAGTCCAAGTGCGGCTGGTAGCCCGGCCGGGCCAGCTCCAGCCGGTAGCGGCGCAGCAGCCGGTGGACGACGGTCTTGACCTCCAGCTGACCGAACACCATGCCGATGCACTTGTGCGCGCCGCCGCCGAACGGCGCGAAGGCGTAGCGGTGCTTCTTGTGCTCGGAGCGGGGCTCGGCGAAGCGCTCGGGATCGAATTTGTCTGGGTCGGTCCACAATTCGGGCAACCGGTGGTTCATGCCGGGCCAGATGGTGATGTTGGTCCCGGCCGGAATGTAGTGGCCGAGTAGCTCGGTGTCGCGAACGGCCTGCCGCATGTTGAACGGCAGCGGCGTCACCATGCGCAGCGACTCGTTCATGATCAGTTCGAGGGTCTCCAGCTTCTCCAGCGCCTCGATGTCCAGCGGGCCGTCGCCGAGCCGCGCCGACTCCTCCCGGGCCCGCTCCTGCCACTCGGGGTTCGCGGCCATGTTGTACACCATGGTGGTGGTCGTCGACGTCGATGTGTCGTGGGCGGCCATCATCAAGAAGATCATGTGGTTGACGATGTCTTCGTCGGTGAAGCTGTTGCCGTCGTCGTCCTCGGTGTGGCACAGCACCGTGAGCATGTCATTGCCGGTGGCGTTGCGGCGTTCCTTGACCCGCTCGATGAAGTAATCCTCGAGGAGCTTGCGGGCCCGCAGCCCGCGCCACCACTTGAACGGCGGAACGGGCTGCCGGACGATCGCGCCGCCCGCGCGCGTCGTGATCGTGAACGCCTGGTTGACCTTGGTCACCAGGTCGTGGTCCGTGCCCGGCTCGTGCCCCATGAACACCAAGGACGCGATATCCAGGGTGAGTTCCTTCATCGCCGGGTGGAACAGGAAGCGCGCGTCGTTGGTGGGCCAGTTGGCGACGATGTCGCTGGCCACCCGGTCGATGTGCTCGACGTAGCCCGTCAACCGGGTGCGGGTGAAGGCCTCTTGCATGATGCGCCGGTGGTACATGTGCTCGTCGAAGTCCAGCATCATCAGGCCGCGGTTGAAGAACGGCCCGATCACCGGGTGCCAGCCCTTCTGCGAGAAGTCCTTGTTCTTGTTCGAGAACACGGCCTGGGTGGCGTCCGGTCCCAGCGCGGTGACCGCCGGCATGATGGGCGAGTCGAGGAAGTGCAGGGGGCCGCGGGTGCGATACAGATGCAGCGCGTAGTCCGGCCCGCCCCGGAACATCTCGATGATGTGCCCGAGGATCGGGAGGCCGGCGTCGCCGAGCACCGGCTTGAGGCCGCTGCCGGCGGGCGGTTCGGCCAGGACCTTGGTTTCCCAGTCGTGGTTGAGCAGACGCTTTTCGATCGCACCCATCCCCGGGATGGTGTTCAGCGTCGGAGTGAACCGGCGCCGCGCCTGGTCCAGCAGGTAATGCGGGGTGCTGATCGTGGCGGTCATAGACGCTCCTTTGCGTTCCCTCCGAGGTGACAGCCGTCACTGTCTTATAACCTTCGGAAAAAACTTGACGGCTGTCAAGTTTGCTTTTTGACCGGCGTGGTGCAAGGTCAGGGAATGAGCAGCCACGCCGCCACTCCGGAGCCGGGCGGGCAACGGCGCGGCGACAAGCAGCGCCAGGCGATCCTGCAGGCGGTGCGGGAACTGCTGCAGGAGAAGCCATTCGCGGAGCTGTCGGTCAGCACCATCAGCCTCCGGGCCGGGGTGGCCCGGTCGGGCTTCTATTTCTACTTCGACTCCAAGTACGCCGTACTCGCCCAGCTGATGGCCGAGGCCGCCGAGGAGCTCGAAGAGCTCACGCAGGATTTCGCCCCTCGCCAGCCGGGCGAGTCGCCCGAGCAGTTCGCCGAGCGCATGGTCGGCAGCGCGGCCGCCGTCTATGCGCACAACGACCCGGTGATGACCGCCTGCAACGAGGCCCGCAACACGGACGTCGAGATCCGCAACTTGATGGATCAACAGTTCGAGGTGGTCCTGGGTCAGATCGTCGCGATCGTCGAGGCTGAGATGAAGGCCGGGACCGCCAGCCCGATCAGCGACGACCTGCCGACACTGATTCGCACCCTGGCCGGTACCACCGCGTTGATGCTGACCGGCGATCCCATCCTGGCCGGCCGTGACAGCGATCGCGACCGCCGCGTGCGCGTGCTGGAGCGGTTATGGCTGCACGCGCTGTGGGGCGGGCGTCCGTAGGGCGTTACCGCCGGTATCGTCACGGCAATGGGGCAGCAGGGGTATTACGCAGGCAAGCGGTGTCTGGTCACCGGCGCGGCCAGCGGCATCGGCCGTGCCACCGCGCTGCGGCTGGCCGCGCAAGGCGCCGAACTCTATCTGACCGACCGTGACCGGGAAGGCCTCGAGCTCACCGTGGCCGACGCCCGCGCGCTGGGCGCTCAGGTACCCGCACAGCGGGCCCTCGACATCGCCGACTACGACCAGGTGGCGGCGTTCGCCGCCGACATCCATCGCGACCATCCGAGCATGGACGTCGTGCTCAATATCGCCGGCGTGTCCGCCTGGGGCACCGTCGACCGGTTGACGCACGACCAGTGGAGCAAGATGATCGCGATCAACCTGATGGGTCCGATCCACGTCATCGAATCGTTCGTGCCGCCGATGGTGGCCGCGCGCAACGGCGGGCACCTGGTCAACGTTTCGTCGGCGGCCGGGTTGGTCGCGCTCCCGTGGCATGCCGCCTACAGCGCCAGCAAGTACGGCCTGCGTGGGCTGTCGGAGGTACTGCGCTTCGACCTGGCCCGCCACCGGATCGGGGTGTCGGTCGTGGTGCCGGGCGCGGTGAACACCCCGCTGGTGCAAACCGTCGAGATCGCCGGGGTGGACCGCGACGACCCCAAGGTCGCGCGCTGGGTGAACCGCTTCAGCGGCCACGCCGTCTCGCCGGAGAAGGCGGCCGAGAAGATCCTGGCCGGGGTGGCCAAGAACCGCTACCTGATCTACACGTCGCCGGACATCCGGGCGCTGTACGCCTTCAAGCGGCTGGCCTGGTGGCCCTACAGCGTGGCGATGCGTCAGGTCAATGTCATCTTCACCCGCGCTCTGCGGCCGGCCCCGGCGCCGCTAGTCCGGCATGGCCAGTTCGAGGCGCACTCCGAGCAGCCGGACCGGACGGTCGAGCTCGAATAGGTCCAGGACGCGCAGCGCCGCGGCGACGATGGTGTCGCGATCGGTGGTGGGCGCCTCCAGCTTGCGGATTTTGGTGCGGGTGTAGAACGTCGCGGTGCGCACGGTAACCGCCACCCGCGTCACGATCCGGCCCGACGCCAGCACGTCCGTCAACGCCTGTTCGGCCAGTTGTGTTATGGCCGAATCCATTTCGACGCGATCGGTGAGGTCGCGCGGGAAGGTGACGACGTGGCTGCGCGAGCGTGGAATCCACGGCTCGGCGCTGACTTGCGCGTCACCGCCGCCCTTGGCGAGCAGCAGCAGCCACAGGCCGGTGCGCGGGCCGAACACCGACGTCAGCAACTCGGCATCACTGTGCGCGAGCTGCCACACCGTCGTGATCCCCAGTGTGGCAAGCTTTTTCGCCGTCTTGGGGCCAACGCCCCACAGTGCGTCGACCGGGCGGTCCGCCATCAGGGTCATCCAGTTCGCGTCGGTGAGCGTGAAGATGCCCGCGGGTTTTGCGAACCCGGTCGCGATCTTGGCCCGCTGCTTGTTGTCGCTGATTCCGATCGAACAGGACAGCCCGGTTGCCGACGAGATGGCCGTGCGAATCTCTTCGGCCACGGCGGCCGGATCGGCCGCCGCGACGCCGACATACGCCTCGTCCCAACCCCACACTTCGACCGGGTGTCCCAAATCGCGCAACAGCCCCATCACCTGTTCGGATGCCGCGTCGTACGCGGCGGCATCCGAGGGCAGAAACGTCGCATCGGGGCAGCGGCGCGCGGCGGCCCGCAACGGCATGCCGGCGTGCACGCCGAACTCGCGGGCCTCGTAGGAGGCGCAGGTGACGACCTTGCGGGGTTCGGACGGGTCGCCGTTGCCGCCGACGATGACCGGCAGCCCGGTCAGTTCGGGGTGGCGGCGCAATTCCACCGACGCCAGAAACTGATCGAGGTCGACGTGCAGGACCCAGGCCGGGCCCATCAGCGGCCGCAGAGCTTGCGCGCCACGGTTTCCCAGGCATCGCCCAGGGTCTGGAGGGTATGGCCGCGGTCGTTGAGCTGATGCTCGACGTAGTTCACGTTGAGCAGAGCGAGCAGGGCATCGGCCTGGGCGTCGAGATCGCCGGTGGTATGAGCCGCCCGGAGCAACACCCGGACGTGGGTGTGGTGCACCAGGACGGGCGCGCTGTAGCGGGTCTGCGGATCGCGGTGGGCTTCCGAGAGCAGTTCGTGATGGGCATGGGCGAAGCAAATCCGCTCCCGGCCGAACGCCACCAGTCGATCGATCGGCGGGGCGTCGGGTCCCAGCGGGGGCGGGCCGAATAGGAAAGCTTGCTGGCTGGCTCGCTCGTCCTCGTCGAGCAGCACCATCATCAACCCGGCACGGCTGCCGAAGCGCCGGAACACCGTACCTTTGCCGACGCCGGCGGCGGCGGCGATGTCGTCCATGGTGATCGCGTCGGCGCCGCGCTCGGCGATCAGGTTTCGGGCGGCCTGGAGTAGGAGTGCCCGGTTGCGCGCCGCGTCGCCCCGCTCCTGGTGCAGCACCTCCGGGGCCCACACGGGCAACGAGTCCAGCCGCTCGCTCATGACTGCACTGTAGCGTCGGCGGAATAAACCGGACCATAGTCCGGTTGGGGCAGGCGAGGATGGAGACCAACAACTGAAGGGAACTGCAACAGTGGCAACCAAAATCTTGGCGTTGGTGGGGAGCCTGCGCGCGGCCTCAGTGAACCGACAGATCGCGGAGCTCGCGGCCGCCGTCGCGCCGGGCGACGTCACCGTCACGATCTTCGAAGGGCTCGGGGAGTTGCCGTTCTACAACGAGGAGATCGACGACGCGATGACTTCCGATGCCCCGCCGTTGGCTCCGGTGACCGCACTGCGCACCGCGGCGGCCGAGGCCGACGCCGCCCTGGTGGTGACCCCGGAATACAACGGCAGCATCCCGGCCGTCATCAAGAACGCGATCGACTGGCTGTCCCGCCCGTTCGGCGACGGCGCGCTCAAGGGCAAGCCGCTGGCGGTCATCGGGGGGTCCTTCGGCCAGTACGGCGGGGTCTGGGCGCACGACGAAACCCGCAAGTCGTTCGGAATTGCCGGTGCCCGCGTGGTCGAGTCGATCAAGCTCTCGGTGCCGTTCAAAACGTTGGAGGGCAAGGCCCCAGCGGAGCACGCCGAGCTCTCGGGGAACGTACGCGATGTCGTCGGGAAGCTGGTCGCAGAAGTCGACTGATTGGCGGAAGTCAACAAGCCGGTCGCGGGGCGACCAGCGAGGTTATTGTCGCCGGATAGCAGAAGCCGCCAGCCCGGGGGCTGGCGGCTTTGCTGGCGGCGGGCCGGGATGGGTGACCGGGCCAGCGCTGACGGGGAGTTGTCGGTGGCCGGTGATATACCCGTTCGCATGAATGGTTTCGACGAAGAATGTGACCTGCGACACGCCGGGCGCGTGTCGTCCAGAAGGCTTTCGACCAGCGAATTTCAGAAATGTTATTCCGAACATCTTGTATCTCGACATCTTGTCAGCCACTAGGTGTAGTGTTTCGAGCACCGGCAGATCCCAGGTTCACCAGCCCGACCGGGGCCTGGTTCACCACCCGAAATCGGCTCGATAGGTCATTCGACCCCGACGGCCGCAGGACGGGAATCGGAGGACTTGACGGGCCGCTGTAACACAGCGAGGACAGAGTTCGTCGCAGTACCCGAGTAGTTGCCAGACCGTAACAAGTCCCACCTTCCGCAAAGGAGCGGCTTCTATGACCATCACCGTGTACACCAAGCCGGCATGCGTGCAGTGCAGCGCCACGTTCAAGGCCCTGGACAAGCAGGGCATCGGCTACGAGAAGGTCGACATCACGCTGGACAATGAGGCGCGCGACTACGTGATGGCGCTGGGTTACCTGCAGGCACCCGTGGTGGTGGCCGGAAACGACCACTGGTCGGGCTTCCGGCCGGACCGCATCAAGGCCATCGCGGAATCGGCGCTCAGCGCGTAGACGGACGTTAGGTAAGAAGGAGGTTGCGGTGCCATGGATAGCACGCAGCGCAACCTAGGCTTTAGTGGCGACCCGCTTCGCCCGGCTCCGCCGCGCTCGCGATCGCCACTGGTCTATTTCTCCTCGGTGTCGGAGAACACCCACCGCTTCGTAGAGAAGCTGGGTGTTCCCGCCACGCGGATACCGCTGCACGGCCGCATCGAGGTCGACGAGCCGTACGTGCTGATACTGCCCACGTACGGCGGCGGACGGGCCACCCCGGACCTCAACGCCGGTGGCTACGTCCCCAAGCAGGTCATCGCATTCCTGAACGACGAGCACAACCGGTCGTTGATCCGCGGCGTCATCGCCGCGGGCAACAACAACTTCGGCGCCGAGTTTGCCTATGCGGGCAACGTGATCTCACGCAAATGCGACGTTCCCTACCTTTACCGCTTCGAACTGATGGGGACCCCGGACGACGTGGAAGCCGTCCGCGCGGGTCTTGCCGACTTCTGGAAGGAACAGACGTGCCACCAACCGTCACTGCAGAGCCTGTAACGTCCGGCGCGCACACGTTGCCCGGTGAGACGGACTATCACGCGCTCAACGCGATGCTGAACCTGTACGACGCCGACGGCAGGATTCAGTTCGACAAGGACGTGCTGGCGGCTCGCGAGTACTTCCTGCAGCACGTCAACCAGAACACGGTCTTCTTCCACAATCAGGACGAGAAGCTCGACTACCTGATTCGCGAAAACTATTACGAGCGCGAGGTTCTCGACCAGTACTCGCGCAACTTCGTCAAGGAGCTGCTGGACCGCGCCTACGCCAAGAAGTTCCGGTTCCCGACGTTCCTCGGCGCGTTCAAGTACTACACCTCTTACACGCTGAAGACCTTCGACGGTAAGCGCTACCTGGAGCGCTTCGAGGACCGCGTCGTCATGGTCTCGCTCACCCTTGCGGCCGGTGACACCGCCCTGGCCGAGAAGCTGGTGGACGAGATCATCGACGGCCGGTTCCAGCCGGCCACCCCGACGTTCCTGAACTCGGGCAAGAAGCAGCGCGGCGAGCCGGTGAGCTGCTTCCTGCTGCGCATCGAGGACAACATGGAGTCGATCGGGCGATCGATCAACTCCGCGCTGCAGCTGTCCAAGCGCGGCGGCGGGGTTGCGTTGCTGCTGACCAACATTCGTGAGCACGGCGCGCCGATCAAGAACATCGAGAACCAGTCCTCGGGTGTCATCCCGATCATGAAGCTGCTCGAGGACTCGTTCTCCTACGCCAACCAGCTGGGCGCGCGCCAAGGGGCCGGCGCGGTGTACCTGCACGCGCATCACCCCGACATCTACCGCTTCCTGGACACCAAGCGCGAGAACGCCGACGAGAAGATCCGGATCAAGACGCTGAGCCTGGGCGTGGTGATTCCCGACATCACCTTCGAGCTGGCCAAGAAGAACGAGGACATGTACCTGTTCTCGCCGTACGACGTCGAGCGGGTCTACGGGGTGCCGTTCGCCGACATCTCGGTGACCGAGAAGTACTACGAGATGGTCGACGACGCGCGCATCCGCAAGACGAAGATCAAGGCGCGGGAGTTCTTCCAGACGCTGGCCGAGTTGCAGTTCGAGTCGGGCTACCCCTACATCATGTTCGAGGACACGGTGAACCGGGCCAATCCGATTGAGGGCAAGATCACGCACTCGAACCTGTGCTCGGAGATCCTGCAGGTGTCCACCCCGTCGGAGTTCAACGACGACCTGTCGTATTCCAAAGTGGGCAAGGACATTTCGTGCAACCTCGGGTCGCTGAACATCGCCAAGGCGATGGACTCGCCCGACTTCGCGCAGACGATCGAGGTGGCGATCCGCGCGCTGACCGCGGTGAGCGACCAGACGCACATCACGTCGGTGCCCTCGATCGAGCAGGGCAACAACGAATCCCACGCGATCGGGCTGGGACAGATGAACCTGCACGGCTACCTCGCCCGGGAGCGTATCTTCTACGGCTCCGAGGAAGGCATCGACTTCACCAACATCTACTTCTATACGGTGCTCTACCACGCGCTGCGGGCGTCGAACCGCATCGCCATCGAACGCGGCACGGCGTTCGGCGGTTTCGAGCGCTCGAAGTACAAGTCGGGGGAGTTCTTCGACAAGTACACCGAGCAGGTGTGGGAGCCGCAGACGGAGAAGGTGCGTCAGCTCTTCGCCGACGCGGACATCCGGATCCCGACCCAGGACGACTGGAAGCGGCTGAAGGAGTCGGTGCAGGAGTACGGCATCTACAACCAGAACCTGCAGGCCGTCCCGCCGACCGGGTCGATCTCCTACATCAACCACTCCACCAGCTCGATCCACCCGATCGCCAGCAAGGTCGAGATCCGCAAAGAAGGCAAGATCGGCCGCGTCTACTACCCGGCGCCCTACATGACCAACGACAACCTGGAGTACTTCCAGGACGCCTACGAGATCGGGTACGAGAAGGTCATCGACACCTACGCCGCGGCCACCCAGCACGTGGACCAGGGGTTGAGCCTGACGCTGTTCTTCAAGGACACCGCCACCACCCGCGACGTGAACAAGGCGCAGATCTACGCCTGGCGCAAGGGCATCAAGACGCTCTACTACATCCGGCTGCGGCAGATGGCTTTGGAGGGCACCGAGGTCGAGGGCTGCGTGTCCTGCATGCTCTGACCGCCGCGGCCGGCGCCCGGCGCGCAGTCTGCCCAGGTCAGCGGCTCACCGCGGCCCCAGAGGGGTATGGTGCTTGACGTGGTGAGAATTCCGCGACCACCCCACCCCAGCGTCAAGCCGCCTGGGGCCAAGGTCGACGCGCGCAGCGAGCGGTGGCGCGAACACCGCAAGAAGGTGCGCGGCGAGATCGTGGATGCGGCGTTTCGCGCCATCGACCGCCTAGGGCCCGAGCTGAGCGTGCGGGAGATCGCCGAGGAGGCCGGCACCGCCAAGCCGAAGATCTACCGGCATTTCCACGACAAGTCCGATCTGTTCCAGGCCATCGGGGAACGGCTGCGCGACATGCTCTGGGCGGCGATCTTCCCGGCCGTCGACCTGAAGACCGACTCGGCGCGCGAAGTGATCCGGCGCGCCGTCGACGAGTACGTCGGCCTCGTCGACCAGCACCCCAACGTACTGCGCGTCTTCATCCAGGGTCGCTCGGCGGCCAGCCCCCAGATCCTCAACGAGGGCCGGGGGATCACGTTGGCAATGGCCGACCTGTTCGACAACGAGCTGCGTGAGATGGAACTCGACCATGCCGCGTTCGAGCTGGCCGCACACGCGGCCTTCGGGTCGGCCGCGTCGGCCACCGAGTGGTGGCTGGGGCCGGACCCGCAAAGCCCGCGCCGCATGCCGCACGACCAGTTCGTCGCCCACCTGACGACAATCATGGTGGGGGTCATCGTCGGCACGGCCGAGGTGCTCGGCATCACGCTGGACCCCGACCAGCCGGTTCACAGCGTGGTGCCCAGCAATCCCGCGGCGAGCTGAGGACCTTTGGCACGTTGACATCGTTCCGGCGATCGTCAACACTCGTGCCATTCGATACCCTGGGTACTGGGTATTTCTAACAGAAAGATCGATCCACCGTGACCGACGTTGTGACACACGCCGAACCGACATCCGCACACCAGCCCGTGCACGCGCGCGCCATCATCATCGGGACCGGGTTCTCCGGCCTGGGCATGGCGATCAAGCTGCAGCAGCAGGGCGTGGACTTCGTCATCCTGGAGAAGTTCAACGATGTCGGCGGCACCTGGCGCGACAACAGCTACCCCGGCTGCGCCTGCGACATCCCGTCGCACCTGTATTCGTTCTCATTCGAGCCCAAGCCCGACTGGAAGAACCCCTTCTCCTATCAGCCCGAGATCTGGGACTACCTCAAGGGCGTCACCGAGAAATATGGCCTGCGTCGCTACATCGAGTTCAACTCGCACGTCGACCGGGCCCACTGGGACGACGACGAGCAGCGCTGGCACGTCTTCACCGAAGACGGCCGCGAATTCGTCGGGCAATTCCTGATCTCCGGCGCGGGCGCGCTGCACATCCCGTCCCTGCCCGACATCGAGGGTCGTGACGAATTCCACGGTCCCGCTTTCCATTCCGCGGAATGGGACCACAGCGTCGATCTGACCGGCAAGCGGGTGGCGATGGTCGGAACCGGCGCCAGCGCGATCCAGATCGTGCCGGAGATCGTCGGGCAGGTCGCCGAACTTCAGCTCTACCAACGCACTCCGCCGTGGGTGGTGCCGCGCTCCAACCCCGAGATCCCCGTGGCGCTGCGCCGGGCCATGGCGAACGTCCCGGGCCTGCGGGCGCTGACGCGTCTCGCGATCTACTGGGGGCAGGAGGCGCTGGCCATCGGGATGACCAAGCGCCCCAACGCGCTGAAGTTCATCGAAGCCTACGTGAAATACAACATCCGCCGGTCGGTCAAGGATCGCGAACTGCGTCGTAAGCTGACCCCGCACTATCGCATCGGCTGCAAGCGAATCCTCAACTCCTCCACCTATTACCGTGCGGTCGCGGACCCGAAGACCGAACTGATCACCGACCACATCGCGCGGATCACGCCCAACGGGATCGTCACCGCCGACGGCAAAGAGCGCGGAGTCGACGTGATCGTCTACGGCACCGGATTCCACGTCACCGACTCCTACACCTACGTCCAGATCAAGGGCCACAACGGTGAGGACCTGGTGGACCGGTGGAACCGGGAGGGCATCGCCGCCCACCACGGCATCACCGTCGCCGACATGCCCAACCTGTTCTTCCTGCTGGGACCGAACACCGGCCTGGGGCACAACTCCGTGGTGTTCATGATCGAGTCCCAGATTCGCTATGTCGCCAGCGCGATCAAGACCTGCGACAAGCTGGACGTGCAGGCGCTGGCGCCGACGCGCGCCGCGCAGGACGCCTTCAACGACCAGTTGCAGCGCAGGCTGGGGCATTCGGTGTGGAACAGCGGTGGTTGCGCCAGCTGGTATCTCGACGAGCACGGCAAGAACACGGTGCTGTGGGGCGGCTACACCTGGGAGTACTGGCGGGACACCCGGAAGATCAAGCCGGAGGAGTACGAGTTCTTCGGCAACGGCTCACGCTCTAGGCGCTCGGCGGCGGCCGCGCAGGGCTGAGCCGCGGTTGTGGCGCGACCGGCTGGGACTAATCGCCAATTTTGTCTTCATTCGCGATGTGAGAGCTCCTAGACTCGATAGGACATGTGCGCCTATCAGGTCGTCGTGGTCGGCACCGATGGCTCGGACTCCTCGCTCCGAGCGGTGGAGCGTGCCGCCGCGACGGCGGCGGATCACGGCGCGACATTGATCGTCGCTACGGCGCATCTCCCAGTCCGCGAGGAGCGCGGCCGCTATGCCATCCCGCCGGGCAGCGACCACGGCCAGGACTACCGGACGCTGGGCCAGGCCCCCTTCTATGCGATCCTGCAGAACGCCAGGGAGCGGGCGCACCAGGCCGGGGCCAAGAACGTGGAGGAGAGGGCGATCGTGGGTCCCCCCATCAACGCGCTGGTGCAGCTCGCCGAGGAAGTCAATGCCGACCTGCTGGTCGTCGGCAACGTGGGGCTCAGCAGTGTCGCGGGGCGGCTGCTGGGATCAGTCCCATCCGAAGTCTCCCGCAGGGCCAAGACCGACGTTCTGATCGTCCACACGTCCGGCTGATGGGCGAACCCGCGGCCGCCGCCTAGGCGTCGGCCGAAGCGGTTGGGGCGCTGTGCCATTCGCTTGACTCCGAGCCTTTTGCGAAGGACCGAAGGTTTATGCGCACAATGAAATCCAGGACCCGGTCGGAGACGAGCCGGCTGATGCGCACCAGGATCGCGGCGTCGCGTCCGATGGTGTAGCGGGTGCGTGGGCGAGATGCGGTCGCGGCCTTGACGATCACTTTTGCGGCGTGTTCGGCCGAGACGCCGTCCCTGCCGAACGATCGGGCCTGGGCCGTGACGGCTGCTGCGAGCGCGTCGTAGCGCGCGAGCTGGGCAGGGGTCGTGTTTGTCATCAGTGCCTCCGCGGTGGCGATTCCCCGCTCGGCCATTTCGGTTTTGACCGCGCCGGGTTCGACGACGACGACCTTGATCCCGAGATCGCCGACCTCCCGGCGCAGGGCGTCGCTGACCGCCTCTAGCGCGAACTTCGAACCGGCATATGCCCCATAGGTCGGCAAGACGACCTTCCCGCCGACGGAACTTATGTTCACGACAGTGCCTTTGCTGCTTAACAGGGCCGGCAGCAGCGCCTGGGTCATCGCGATGTGTCCGAACAGGTTGACCTCAAACTGCTTGCGCCACTGAGCCATCGGCAGCGTCTCCACCGGCGCGTTGATCGCGATTCCGGCGTTGTTGATCAGCGCGCGAAGGGGACGACGCAGAGAGTCATTCGCAACGCGCTCGGCGATTGCGGCCACGTCCGACTCGACGGTGATGTCCAGGATGTGCGGCTCGATGCGCTCGGCCCGCAGCGCGTCGGCGTCGACATCGCGGCGTACACCGGCGAGTACGTGAAAACCATTGCGGGCCAATGACCTTGCGGTAGCGGCGCCCATGCCAGTCGAGGCGCCGGTCACGACGATCAGCTGATGACGGTCGGTGGAATGCGGGGAAGTCATGACGGTCTCCATTCGGCATCCGAGCCTTTGAGTTGACGTTGTCAACTGAAGCTATCTGGTTGGGTTGACGGTGTCAACTGAAAATCCGGCTTATGCTCGGCGGGTGGCGACACGAGCGGAGACGGCCGCGGCAACACGCCGCTCGTTGCTCGAGGCCGCCGGGGCATTGCTCGACCTCGGCGGCGTCGAAGCCGTCACGCTGCGCGAGGTCGGCGCTCGGGCCGGGGTTTCCCGCTCGGCGGCGTATCGCCACTTCGCCGATAAGGAATCGCTGCTCGCAGTACTGGCCACCAACGCATTGAGCGAATTGGGCGACTTGCTACAGGCTTTGGTCGATAGCGACGATCCGCCCGAAGAGTCCTTGCGCTCAGGTCTGCTTGCGCTGATCGAGCTGGGCCGCATGCGACCGCACTTGTACCGGCTGATGTTCACCCCGCCGCCGGGGGATCCGACCGAAGCGATGCGGGTGGCCGAACGGGCGCAGGATCTGTTTCTCGACATCGTTGGTCGTATCACGGGTCCTGAGCAGGCGCGGCGCTATGGGGCGCTGCTGTTGACCAGTGCCCACGGGATCACGGGTTTGGACTTGAGCGGCCACATGGATTTAGACAAGTGGCACACCAACGCCGAAGAGCTTGTAGACACACTGATCTCGGTGTTACCGAGATCCAAATAGTTCAGCCGCTCAGCAGGTCGGCGAAAGCCTGTGCGGCGGCGTGGACGCCGGCGTCGTCGTTGGTGGCGACCAGATCCAGCAGCAGGCCGCGGATGACGGCCAGCCCGAGGCGGGCCAGCGCGGGGTCCGAATCGACGTCCAGCGCCCCGATCTCGGCGAGCCACCCATCGACCGCACCGGGAACCATTCGGGCGAAAGGCTTTTCGCCCTGGGCGGCGCGGGCGTAGCACTCGAAGAAGAGGCGTTCGGCCTGGCGCAGCTCGGGACGGCGGACGTCGGCCCACATGGCGGCGAAACCCTCAGCCGGTGTCGTTGGCAGGGTGGCCAGCACGCCCATCTGGCGGTGCTCCACCTCCTCGACGACGGCCAGCAACAAATCCTCTCGAGACCCGAAGTGATGCAACAGCATTCGATGGCTGGTGCCCACCGCGGCGGCAACGTCGCGCAGCGATCGGTCGCCGACGCCGCCCGCCGCGAACTCGGTGACGAGCGCGTCGAGGAGCTGCCGGCGCCTTTCGGAGTCAGGAGTGCGCGCCATCGGCACGGCTGAGTTGCTCAGACCGGGCCTTGAGTCCTTGCGCCTCGAGTTCCAAAAATCGCTTGGTCTTGTTGAGCATCAGCCGTCCGACCAGCGCTCCGAGCGGACCGCGCTGATCCAGTTGCTGGCGCACCAGAGTGCGGCCGCCCGGTTGCGGGATCACGTCGTGCCGAGCGCTCACCCGCACGCCCGGGGAGCGTTGCACCCAGGTCCAGGACGAGCCCGGGTCGATCTCGGTGACCTTCCAGACCAGCTTCGACATGCCGGGCTGCTTGATGGTGAACCGCTTGCCGACCGCGAGCGCGGGGCCGTCCCGTCCCACCAGCGACGTCACCGACGCGGTCCACTCGGGCCAGCGCTCCACCTCGCTGAAGACATTCCACACCAGCTGCGGCGACGCATCGATCTCGACACTGTCTTCGGTAAACATGTACCAAATGGTACATCGGGTGGGCGCTGCTGGGTAGGGGGCCGAAGAGCCGCGGCGGCCGCGCAATACTGGGAGGTAGCGCAATTGAATGCGGGGGTGGGTCCGCGACACGCAAACACAAGTTCTTGTGTTCCGCTCCGTTGTCGTACCCCAGGGGTAGTGTTTGGAGCCTGACGTCCCTCAGGCAAAACGGCGGGTGAAGTGGGGTTCTGGTGACCGAAAACATGAAGCTGATTGACCGCGTTTCGGCGATCAACTGGAACCGGCTGCAGGACGAGAAGGACGCCGAGGTCTGGGACCGGCTGACCGGAAACTTCTGGCTGCCCGAGAAGGTGCCGGTGTCCAACGACCTCCCGTCCTGGGCGACGCTGACCGCCGGGGAGAAACAGCTGACGATGCGGGTGTTCACCGGGCTGACCCTGCTGGACACGATCCAGGGCACGGTCGGCGCGGTCAGCCTCATCCCGGACGCGCTGACGCCGCACGAGGAAGCCGTCTACACCAACATCGCGTTCATGGAGTCGGTGCATGCGCGCAGCTACAGCAACATCTTCTCCACCCTGTGCTCGACCGCCGAGATCGACGACGCCTTCCGCTGGTCGGAGGAGAACCCCAACCTGCAGCGCAAGGCCGAGATCGTCATGCAGTACTACAAGGGCGACGAGCCGCTGAAGCGCAAGGTGGCCTCCACGCTGCTGGAAAGCTTCCTCTTCTACTCCGGCTTCTACCTGCCGATGTACTGGTCGAGCCGGGCCAAGCTGACCAACACCGCCGACATGATCCGGCTGATCATCCGCGACGAGGCCGTGCACGGGTATTACATCGGCTACAAGTACCAGCGTGGGCTGGCGCTGGTCGACGAGGCCAAGCGCGCCGAGCTCAAGGACTACACCTACGAGCTGCTGTTCGAGCTCTACGACAACGAGGTGGAATACACCCAGGACCTCTACGACGAGGTCGGGCTGACCGAGGACGTCAAGAAGTTCCTGCGCTACAACGCCAACAAGGCGCTGATGAACCTCGGTTACGAGGCGCTGTTCCCGCGGGACGAGACCGACGTCAACCCGGCGATCCTGTCGGCGCTATCCCCCAACGCCGACGAGAACCACGACTTCTTCTCCGGCTCGGGCTCGTCGTACGTGATCGGCAAGGCCGTCGTCACCGAGGACGAGGACTGGGACTTCTAAATCCGGCGCTCCTTCGGCTTTAGCCAGGCGGGGGCGGCACGACGGGTCGGCACGTGTTGGCCCCCGGGTCCCACCAGTTGCCGGCACCGCAATCGGGAGGCGGCGGCGACCCTACCGGTTGGCAGGCGTTGGCTCCCGGGTTCCACCAGTTGCCGGGACCGCAATCTGGCGGTGGGGTCCCCAGCGGTTGGCAGGCGTTGGCTCCCGGGTTCCACCAGTTGCCGGGGCCGCAATCTGGCGGTGGGGTCCCTAGAGGTTGGCAGGCGTTGGCTCCTGGGTTCCACCAGTTGCCGGGGCCGCAATCCGGGGGTTGAGCCGAGCTCATCCCCGGAGACACCGCTGTCACGTACGTCATGGGCGCTAGAGCCATCATGACGACGCCCGCCGCGCGGCGAACAAGCATGCTCATGTAAGGACCTCCCATCAGGAAACCTGCAGGATCTAGAGATTGACCTTGACCTCGGGTCTTAAACAGTCGAATCGCTTTGGGCGCCGCCTGGCGACCTGCGCCTACGGGCTTCAGGCAAAGGCTCGTCGCCTGAACGTGCTCTTCGATTGAGAATCGGGCCGGCCGCACACGTCGGGGGGGGAGGGACTGGGGCCGGCCCGATCGTCTATTCAGACACCGGCTGGGCCGATTTTCTTCCCGCAGGATTCTTCGCGCCCCACGCGGGCGGCGGCACCCACGCCTGCAATACTTTGCGGCCGATCAACTGGCAGCCGTGGGTATGCGCCAATTGCTTTGCAGCCCTTGTGAATTCCTGATTGCTTACCACGATGCTCCTGGCGCAGCCATGGTGGCGGGCGCCGGAGACGACCTGCTGGACGGCGGCGACGCCCACCGCTTTGCCGTAGCGCTTGCACTGGACCGCCACCGAGTGGCCGTCCTTTTCCGCGATCAGGTCGACGCCGTAGTCGCCGACCGGCGGCGTGAACGTCACCCGCCAGCCCGCGCGGCGCAGGCGGGCGGCCACATAGCCCTCGAACTCGACCCCATCCATCGCGTCGACCGCCGCGAATCTGGCCCGCCCGCCGCGCGGCCACTGACGGTTGGTTGACCAGCCGACCAGCACCTCGAGCAGCAGCATCACATAGAACGCCACCAGC
>NZ_LZKH01000006.1:0-40631 GCF_001672745.1 Mycobacterium sp. E1386 | reverse complement strand
GCCGACGACCTCGACCTTGTACCCGGATCCCTCCAGCAACGCCAGCGCCGCCGGGGTCGTCATCGCGGGGGGCGCGGTCGGTTCGTAGCCGGGGTCGCTGGGGGCCCGGATCTGGGCCTGATCCAGCGTCACGGTGTTGTCGCTGCCCGCGCCCCCCGCGATGACGACCCCGGCGGCGCTGGCGTTGCTGGAGGGATCCGGGTACAAGGTCGAGGGCAACTCGTCGGGGTCTTCGGCGCCGACGCCGACGAACACCGCGCCGCCCGAGGTCATCCGCGGCCGGATCAGCAAGGACGGTCAGCAGCTGGCGCTGGTCATCGGCGTCGCGGTCAACGACCCGACGTCCGTCGCGGTGGCCAACACCGCGGCCGACCAGTTGCGCAACGTCGGCATCGCCGCCAGCGTGCTGGCGCTGGACCCGGTGACGCTGTATCGCGACGCGCTGAACAACAACCAGGTGGACGCGATCGTCGGCTGGCACCAGGCGGGCGGAAACCTGGCGACGCGGTTGGCGTCGCGGTACGGCTGCCCGGCCCTGCAGGCGACGCAGGTACCGGCATCGACGGGGCCGACCACCAGTCCTGCGGCGACCGGCGGGCCGACGACCACCGGGCCCGGCACCTCCGCCACCACGCCGACGTCGACACCGCCGCCCAGCCGCCCGGCTGACCCCAACGCCTTGGTGCAGGCGCCGTCGAACCTCACCGGGATCTGCGATCGCAGCGTTCAGTCGAACATCGACGCCGCGCTGAACGGCACCAAGAGCATCAACGACGTGATCACGGCGGTCGAGCCGAGGCTGTGGAACATGTCCACCGTGTTGCCGATCCTGCAGGACACCACGATCGTCGCCGCCGGACCGAGCGTGCAGAACGTCAGCCTGTCGGGCGCGGTGCCGGTCGGCATCGTCGGCGACGCCGGCCAATGGATCAAGACCGGGCCATAGCCCGCGTCGTCAGTCGGCCGCCCGCCCCCGTCGCGGCGGAATCACGGTGTCGACGATGAGCGCCAGCTCCCGACGGTTCGGCGGCGATCCGGTCAGCAGGAAGTGCTGATTGATCAGGGCCGGGCCGATGCGGGCGGTCAGCGGGGTGATCAGCTCCGCATCGAGCTCGCCCTCCGCGACGGCGGCCTGCAGGATCGATTCGACGATCTGCAGGCGCGGCGCCACCACGGCGTCGGCGAAGATGGCGCGCATCTCGGGTTCGTGCAGGAGCTGGTTGACGGTGGCCATGCCGGGGAAGGCGGTCTTTCCGGCGCAGACGTCGCGGTGGGCGCTGAACACCGTCAGCAGGTTCTCCCGCGCCGACCGGCCGGGCCGCGCCTCGGGCAACGGCGGCAAGGTATGGACCAGTGCGGCGTGCACGAGCTCGCACTTGGTGGTCCACCGCCGGTACAGGGCCGCCTTGCCGGTGTGGGCGCGCGCCGCGATCCCCTCCATCGTCAGCCCGCCGTAGCCGACCTCAGCCAATTCGGCCAGGGTGGCCTCGTAGAGCGCCCGCTCGAGGACCTCGCCCCGTCGGCGGCTCCGGCCACCGGTCGGGGCGGTCTGGGTGAGCTGCGGCATCCCTCGATAGTAGCCGTATGCGTTCCTATCGGTGGCGACGAGACCGCCACCGGACCTGCGGTGCGGGTAGGGTGCGTCCATGCCCGAGACGCCACGGCTGCTGTTCGTCCACGCGCATCCCGACGACGAGAGCCTCAGCAACGGCGCCACCATCGCCCACTACACCGCCCGCGGGGCCGACGTGCGCGTCGTCACCTGCACGCTTGGCGAAGAGGGCGAGGTCATCGGTGACCGCTGGGCCGGGCTGGCCGTCGATCACGCGGATCAGTTGGGGGGCTACCGGATCGGCGAGCTCACCGCGGCGCTGCGTGCGCTCGGCGTCGGCGGCCCGCACTACCTCGGCGGCGCCGGACGCTGGCGCGACTCGGGCATGCGGGGAACACCGGGGCGGGCGCGGCAGCGGTTCATCGACGCCGACGAGCAAGAGGCCGTCGGCGAGTTGGTTGCCGTCATTCGCGAGCACCGTCCGCACATCGTGGTGACCTACGACCCGGGCGGCGGCTACGGCCACCCCGACCACGTCCACACCCACACCGTCACAACGGCCGCCGTGGCGGCTGCCGGCTCCGGCGACTTTCCCGGCGAACCGTGGACCGTGCCGAAGTTCTACTGGTCGGTGTTCGCCACCCGCGCCTTCCTGGCGGGCCTGCGTGCCCTCGATGGCGAGGACCTGCTGCCCGAGTGGGCGATCCCCCCGGAGGAAGAGTTCGGCTTCGGGTTTGCGGACTCCGACATCGACGCCGTCGTCGAGCCCGACCTTCAGGCCTGGGCGGCAAAGCGGGCGGCGCTCGCCGCGCACGCCACCCAGGTTGTCATCGGACCGACCGGCCGGGCCTGCGCCCTGTCGAACAACATGGCGCTACCGATCCTCGCCGAGGAGCACTACGTGCTGGCGGCTGGCACGGCGGGGAAGCGCGACGAGCGCGGGTGGGAGACAGATCTGCTTGCCGGGCTTGATTTCACCGCGGCCGGCACGGGGTAGGCTTGCCAATCAGGCAGCCACGGAAGGATTTCGCATGGACCCCGACCTGGACCCTAATCAGCAGCATTGGCAGGACCGGCTCGACAGCCTGCAGTGGGTTATCGGCTCGATACTCTCCAACATCGACAGCGTCCCGACCTGACCGAAACCAAGCCGCGCGCCGCATCTCTCGAAGACATCGGCGCGACAGACCCCGCGATACGTTTCGTTGTCTTGGCGCTGTTGGCCGTCGACGGGGTCCTTTCCGCACTGGCCGGGGCCCTGCTGCTGCCTTCCTATATCGGGTCGATCCCGTTTCCCATCAGCGGCTTGATTTCTGGACTGGTCAACGCCGCACTCGTGTGGGCCGCCGGACGGTGGACCGCGTCGTCGCGGCTGGCCGCGCTGCCGTTGTGGACGTGGCTGCTCACCGTGGCGGTGATCAGCATGGGCGGCCCGGCCGACGACGTGATCCTGGGCGGTCGCGGCGTGATGGCCTACGGGGCCTTGCTGCTGATCGTGCTGGGGGTGGTGCCGCCGTTCTGGATGCTGTGGCGGCGCGGGCGCCGGGCCTGACGTTTGTGCCGTCGCGCGGGGCGGGATGTCCCCGCTTGCGCGTGTGGCACTGCCGCTACTGTTGACTGTTGCGCAGACGGGCCCGCACGGGTCGGAAGAAAATTTCACATGTTGGGACACGCGGATGAAATTCGATCGTGGGGAAGTTACACGAAGGTGCCGCTGACTCCGGGCGAAGAGCCTATCGCTCTTCCTAATCCTGTGGTTTTGCCAAAGACCAGCGCCTCGGCGTTGCGACGGGTGTTACGTCGCGCCCGAGACGGTGTCGCGCTCAACGTCGATGAGGCCGCCGTCGCGATGACCGCGCGCGGTGCGGACCTCGCGGACCTGTGCGCCAGTGCGGCGCGGGTGCGCGACGCGGGCCTGGCATCCGCCGGCCGGCGCGGCCCCGGCGGCGGGTTACCCGTCACCTATTCGCGCAAGGTGTTCATCCCGATCACCCATCTGTGCCGCGACACCTGCCATTACTGCACCTTCGTCACCGTGCCGGGCAAGCTGCGCGCGCAGGGCGCCGGCATGTATCTCGAGCCCGACGAGATCCTCGACATCGCTGCCCGCGGAGCCGAATTGGGTTGCAAAGAAGCCCTTTTCACCCTTGGTGACCGGCCCGAGGACCGGTGGCCGGAGGCGGGGCAGTGGCTCAGCGAACGCGGTTATGACTCCACGCTGTCCTACGTGCGGGCCATGGCGATCCGGGTGCTCGAAGAGACCGGCCTGCTGCCGCACCTGAACCCCGGTGTGATGAGTTGGTCGGAGATGGCGCGGCTGAAGCCCGTGGCGCCGTCGATGGGCATGATGCTCGAGACCACGTCGCGACGGCTGTTCGAGACGAAAGGGCTTGCCCACTATGGCAGCCCGGACAAAGATCCCGTGGTCCGGCTGCGCACGCTCACCGATGCGGGCCGGCTGTCCATTCCGTTCACCACCGGCCTGCTGGTCGGCATCGGCGAGACGCTGACCGAACGTGCCGAAACTCTGCACGCGATTCGCAAGTCGCACAAGGAGTTCGGGCACGTACAAGAAGTGATCGTGCAGAACTTCCGGGCCAAGGAACACACCGCGATGGCCGCCGTCCCCGACGCGGGGATCGACGATTACCTGGCGACGGTCGCGGTCGCCCGGCTGGTGCTCGGCCCCGGCATGCGCATCCAGGCGCCGCCCAACCTGGTGTCGCGCGACGAGTGCCTGGCGCTGGTGGGCGCCGGGGTCGACGACTGGGGCGGCGTGTCACCGCTGACACCCGATCACGTCAACCCCGAGCGGCCGTGGCCCGCTCTCGACGAGCTGGCCGACATCACCGCCGAGGCCGGATACGAACTGGTTCAGCGACTTACCGCTCAGCCCAAGTACGTGCAGGCCGGGGCGGCGTGGATCGACCCGCGGGTGCGCGGCCACGTGATGGCGCTGGCCGACCCGGCGACCGGCCTGGCCCGCGACGTCAATCCGGTGGGGCTGCCCTGGCAGGAGCCCGACGACGTCGCCTCGGCCGGGCGGGTCGACCTCAACGCGGCGATCGACACCGAGGGCCGCGCCACCGAAGCGCGCAGCGATCTGGACAGCGCCTTCGGCGACTGGGAATCGATTCGCGCGCAGGTGCACGAGCTGGCCGCCCGGGCACCCGAACGCATCGACACCGATGTGCTCGCCGCGCTGCGCGCCGCGGAGCGCGACCCCGCCGGCTGCACCGACAGCGAGTACCTGGCGCTGGCGACCGCCGACGGACCCGCACTGGAAGCCGTTGCCGCCCTCGCCAATTCGCTACGGCGCGACACGGTGGGTGACGACGTGACATTCGTGGTTAACCGCAACATCAACTTCACCAATATCTGCTACACCGGTTGCCGGTTCTGCGCCTTCGCGCAGCGCAAGGGCGACGCCGATGCGTATTCGCTGTCCACCGAAGAGGTGGCCGACCGTGCGTGGGAGGCGCACGTCGAAGGCGCCACCGAGGTGTGCATGCAGGGAGGGATCGACCCCGAGTTGCCGGTCACCGGCTACGCCGACCTGGTCCGCGCCGTCAAGGCGCGGGTGCCGTCAATGCACGTGCATGCCTTCTCGCCGATGGAGATCGCCAACGGCGTGACCAAGAGCGGGCTGAGCGTCCGCGAGTGGCTGATCAGCCTGCGCGAGGCCGGGCTGGACACGATCCCGGGCACGGCGGCCGAGATCCTGGACGACGAAGTGCGCTGGGTGCTGACCAAGGGCAAACTGCCGACTTCGGAATGGATCGACATCGTGACCACCGCGCACGAGGTGGGCCTGCGGTCGTCGTCGACGATGATGTACGGGCACGTCGACAGCCCGCGGCACTGGGTGGGTCATCTCAACGTGCTGCGCGGGATCCAGGACCGCACCGGCGGCTTCACCGAGTTCGTCCCGTTGCCGTTCGTACACCAGAGCTCGCCGTTGTACCTGGCCGGCGCCGCCCGGCCCGGGCCCACTCACCGCGACAACCGTGCCGTTCACGCCTTGGCACGAATCATGTTGCACGGCCGCATATCCCAGATCCAGACCAGCTGGGTCAAGCTCGGGATCGAGCGCACGCAGGTGATGCTCAACGGCGGTGCCAACGATCTGGGCGGCACGCTGATGGAGGAGACCATCTCGCGGATGGCCGGTTCGGAGCACGGGTCGGCCAAGAGCGTCGAAGAGCTGACCGCGATCGCCGAGGGGATCGGGCGCCCCGCCCGCCAGCGCACCACAACCTACGCCCCACGGGCCGCTTAGCAGCCCGCGGCGGCGGGTATACCCGACGCCGTGAACCGACAGATCGACGACGACCGGTTCCCCGAGTGGCGGCCGTTCGTCGACGCGGTACAGCGGCGCCGGCCCGACGCCGGCACCTGGTGCGAGGCCTGGACGGTGCGCGACATCGTCGTCCATCAGGCCGGAAACGCCGAGGAGATCGCCCGGGTGCTGGCCGCCCATCTGGACGGCGAACCGGTTGGCACGCGCGGCTTCGAGGAACGTGAGGGACCACTGCGCGCGCTGAACGACGCGGACCTGTGGGACGCGCTGTTCGACCGGATGGCCACCCTCAACCGGATCGCGGAGGCGGCCGACGACGTGCCCCAGGACACCGACGTCGCGTGGACGGGCCGCACCATGAAGGTGCCCTGGTTCGCCGAACACATGCGCGAAGAGCTCGTGCTGCACGGTTGGGACATCACCGGGGACGCCGACATGCCGGCGGCGCTGAAAACCGGGCTGGCCGATCCCTGGATGACCACCCACAGCGTCATCGCGGTCGGAAAACCGCTGCTGGCCAAGGGGGCCAAGCAATTACGGCCCGGCGAACGCGTCGAGGCCAGGCTGCGGGCCGGCGGCACCGACGACGTCGTGATCAGCGCGGAAGCCGACCGCAGCACCATCGGACTCACCGAACCCGAAGGCCCGGCCACCCTGGAAACCGACCCCGCCGCGCGCGTGCTGCTGCTCTGGGGGCGTAAGCCCGCAGACCCATCGCGAATATGCAGCCGCGTCGGACCGGAAACCCTGGGCCGCGTCCGCGGCCTGCTCAGCGGTTACTGAACCGCGTGCTGGGCTCAGAAGTTGTTACAGGTGACCGCGACCTGGTTGATGTCGTCGTAGTACTTCATCGCCGACGGCATCGCCTGGATCTGCTGGGCCATCTGCTGGCGCTTCGGCGGCGGCGCGGCCAAGAAGTTGCGGATGTAGGACTGCGCGATCGGCGAGCTGTTCAGCTGCGTTGCGGCCGCCGGATCGGTGGCGTTGAGCGCGGCGATCACCTGCCCGTAGTTGCAAGTGGTGTTGATGATCGCGTCCGTCGGGTCCGCGGACGCGATTCCGGCCCCGGCGGTCAACGCCACGGCCGCGCCACCGAGCGCAACGGTCAATTTGGTCAACGACAGCCTCATGTGTGGACACCTTCCCCGTTTATGCACCGCTATCAAGGCGACGACATCTGCCCAGCGGTTGCCGTCTTCCGGTCGAGGCTACCAGGCACCACGACCGTGCTTCCATATCGATGGTTATCGCAGAGGCCCGCTGGAGTGCGACTCTTCGCAGGTCAGCAGGCTGGGCGGCCTGTTCGCCCTCGGCGAAACCGACCCCGGTCGCGGCGTCCGAGACTGACAGTCTTAAATCGTCAACTTAACGGGCGCGCCAAGTGGTTGACGTGTATGTGCAACGTCTAGTATCAGTAACCGAAAGCTTTGTCCTGGAGCGGCCGGAAGCACCGGGCGCGAGCCGAAGAGCAGCCCACACCGAAGCAGTACATGGAGGAGACGTCTGTGACCTACACGATCGCCGAGCCCTGTGTCGACATCAAAGACAAGGCATGTATCGAGGAATGCCCGGTCGACTGCATCTACGAGGGCGCGCGGATGCTGTACATCCACCCCGACGAGTGCGTCGACTGCGGAGCGTGTGAGCCCGTCTGCCCCGTCGAAGCGATTTACTACGAAGACGACGTGCCCGAGCAGTGGAGCCAGTACACGCAGATCAACGCCGACTTCTTCACCGAGCTCGGATCGCCGGGCGGCGCCGCCAAGGTCGGCATGACCGAGAACGACCCGCAGGTCGTCAAGGACCTGCCGCCCCAGGGCGAGGGCGACTGAGCGGGCCGGTGCTGGATAGGCCCGGGGTGAGGCAACGCGCCGCACGCGGGCGAGTCTCGGCTTCCCTGCCGGAATTTCCCTGGGACACGCTGGCTGACGCGAAAGCGCTGGCCGGTTCCCATCCCGACGGCATCGTCGACCTGTCCGTCGGCACCCCGGTCGACCCCGTCGCGCCGATCATCTCCGACGCGCTGGCCGCCGCCGGTTCCGCGTCCGGATACCCCGCCACCGCCGGTACCCCGCGATTGCGGGACTCGGCGGTCGCCGCGCTGGCCCGCCGCTTCGGTATCACCGGCCTCACCGAGGCGGCTGTGCTGCCGGTGATCGGCAGCAAGGAGCTCATCGCCTGGCTGCCGACCCTGCTGGGGCTGGGGTCCGCGGACCTGATCGTGGTGCCCGAGCTGGCGTATCCGACCTATGACGTCGGGGCGCGGCTGGCCGGAGCGACGGTGCTGCGGGCGGATTCGTTGACCCAGTTGGGCCCGCAGTCGCCGGCGCTGGTCTACCTCAACTCCCCGAGCAACCCGACCGGACGCGTGCTGGGCGTCGACCACCTGCGCAAGGTGGTCGGCTGGGCCCGCGAGCGGGGCAGCGTGGTGGCTTCCGACGAGTGTTACCTGGGGCTGGGCTGGGAGGCGCAACCGCTGTCGATCCTGCATCCGTCGGTGTGCGACGGCGACCACAAGGGGCTGCTCGCGATCCACTCGCTGTCGAAGAGCTCGTCGCTGGCCGGTTACCGGGCCGGGTTCGTCGCCGGGGATCCCGATTTGGTGGCCGAGCTGCTGGCGGTGCGCAAACACGCCGGGATGATGGTGCCGACGCCGGTGCAGGCGGCCATGGTCGCCGCCCTGGACGACGACGCCCACGAGCTGGCGCAGCGGGAACGGTACGAACGGCGGCGGGAAGCGTTGCTGCCGGCGCTGCGCTCGGCCGGATTCGCCGTGGACCATTCCGAGGCGGGCCTGTACCTGTGGGCGACCCGCGGCGAGCCGTGCGCGGACAGCGTCACCTGGCTGGCCGAACGCGGCATCCTGGTGGCGCCCGGCCACTTTTACGGCCCGCGCGGTGCGCAGCACGTGCGCGTCGCGCTGACGGCGACCGACGAGCGGATCTCCGCCGCCGTGCGGCGGCTCGCCTAGCCGAGACCGAAGCGGAATCCGACCAGCCGCCACCACGGCGGCCGCCAGCGTGCACAATGCATCGAAGGTGTTTCGCCCGCTCAGGTTAAGGACGGTGGTCGTGACGACTTCGGCCGACAAGCTGCGCATCCCCCTTTCGGTCGGGGACATCGTCAAGCGGGTGTTCCTGGGAAAGCCCCTGATCACCGAGGACATCGCCTCCGAGAAGTTGTCGAATCCGGTTGCCCTGGGCGCGCTTTCGCCGGACGCGGTGTCGTCCGTCGCGTATGGCCCGGAGCAGATCCTGATCGAACTGCTGCCGCATGCCGGGCTGGCCGCCTTCCTGCTCTTGCTCCCCATCACCGGCGTCATCCTGCTGATCCTGGTGCTGGTGGCCGCGTCGTACCGGCAGGTGGTGATGGCTTACACCCGGGCGGGCGGCTCCTACATCGTCGCGCGGGACAACTTCGGGCCGCGGGTGGCCCAAATCGCCGCCGCGGCGCTGCTGATCGACTACGTCGTGACCGTTGCGGTGCAGTCGGCGGCCGGGACGGTTGCGGTGGTGTCGGCGGTCCCCGCGCTGGGCCCGTACAGCCTCGAACTCACGGTCGGTGTGGTGCTTGCCATCTGCTACGCGAACCTGCGTGGGCTCAAGGAAGCGGGGCTGCCGTTCGCGGTGGCGACCTATTCGTTCATCGTCATGGTCGGCCTGACGATCGTCGTGGGCGTGATCCGCGCATTCGCCGGGAACCTACCGACTTACGATCCCGCGCACATGACCGGAACCGTGCCGGTCCACCAGGGCAACGGGTTGGTGCTGGGCGCAACGATTTTGGTCTTGCTGCGCGCGTTCGCCAACGGAGGCTCGTCGCTGACCGGGGTCGAGGCCATCTCCAACACGGTCGACTATTTTCGAAAGCCGCAGGGCCGCAACGCGCGCCGCGTACTCACCGCGATGGCCACCGTCCTCGGCCTCCTGCTGGCCGGTGTCGCCTACCTGGCGCACGTTACCCACGCCACGCCGTATCTCACGGAATACCCGTCGGTGCTGTCCCAGATCGGCCGTGCCGTCTTCGGCAACGGCGTGATCGGCGACATCTTCTACATTTTGGTCCAGGCCGCGACCGCGGCCATCTTGTTCACCGGTGCGAATACCAGTTTCAACGGTTTCCCGGCGCTGGCCAGTTTCGTCGCCGAGGACCGCTTCCTGCCGCGCCAACTGACCAAACGCGGTCACCGGCTGGTCTTTTCGAACGGCATCATCACCCTGACGGCGTTGTCGGTGGTGTTGCTGGTGGTGACCGGCGGGTCGGTCAACGCGCTCGTCCCGTTCTATGCGATCGGCGTGTTCACCGGGTTCTCGATGGCCGGCTACGGGATGACCAAACACCATCTGACGCACCGGGAACCGGGGTGGCGACGCCGCCTGGCGATCAACCTGTCCGCGGCGGTCCTGTCGACGATCGTGGTGGGCATCTTCGCGGTGGCGAAATTCACCGAGGGCGCATGGTTGGTGGTCGTCGTCTTCCCGCTGCTGGTGTTCATGCTGATGCGGCTCAACCGCGAATACCGCGCCGAGGCGGCCATTCTCGAGATGTTCCGCACCGACCGCCCGGAGTTGGTGAAGTATGCGCGGCACCGGGTGTTCGTTCTGGTCGACTCGGTGGATTTGGCGGTGATCGAAGCGCTGCGCTACGGCAGGGGTTTACGGGCCGACGAGCTGACCGCGGTGCACTTCATGGTCGACCCGGCGCACGCCGCGCAACTGCGAAAGCGCTGGGATCACTTCGATCTCGACACTCCGCTGCGCGTGGTGGACTGCCCGGACCGCCGGATCAGCCGGGCCGCGCAGCTGCTGGTCGCCAAGGCGCGCGAAGAACAACCGCACACCAACGTGACGGTGCTGCTGCCCCGGCGAACGTTCGCGCGGCTGTTGGGGAGGCTGCTGCACGACCGCACCGCGGACAAGATCTCCCGCGCGGTGAGCCTGATCCCCGACGCGGCGGCGACGATCGTGCCCTACGACGTGGAATCGCGCATCAAAGAGGCCTACCCCGACACCTTCGAGCAACGCATCGCCCAGGAGATCGACAAGCTCGAGGCCTGGGTGTCCAAGGGCGAGGACGAGAAGGTGGACGCCTACGAGCACCCCGAGCGGCCGGCCTCCGTCATCCTGGTGGCCGGGCTCATCTCAGGGCAACGGGCCACCGTCGAAGGGCGGGTCAACCAGGTCGAGGACGTCACCGACCGCGGGCGTACCTTCCGGCAGGTGGTCGTCGGGGACAACAGCGGGGAAATGACAATCACGTTCCGGCCAAGCCATGGGGGCGCCGACATTCAGCCCGGCCAGCTGTTGCGGATCACCGGGAAGGCGCGCCAGACCGGCAACCGGCCCATCTCGATGATCGATCCGACGTATTGCGTGATCGAAGACCCCGCGAAGGCCGTCGAATCCGGCGAATCCGGCGAAACCAGCAAAACGTAACGTCCGGGCGATCGCGGGATTGTCCCGCATGGGCAAACGCTGTTGTGCGGAACTCTTTGCCAAGCAAGACTATTCGTCGTTCTCCAATGGGCCGCTACCGACGTCCCGGACGGCTGATGGAGCCGGACACGGCTTCGGAGGCGATGAGTCGAGCCGTGACGGTAAGCTGACACCCGCATGACTGCCCAACGCCGTTGGGGGAGAACAGGGGACTGCACTTTGCGTGCCGCAACCGCCACACCCGTTGCTGTCATCGGTATGGCCTGCCGGCTTCCCGGTGGGATCGATTCTCCGCAACAGTTGTGGGACGCATTGCTGCGCGGCGACGACTTGGTAGGCGAGATTCCCGCCGATCGGTGGGACGCGGACCTGTACTACGACCCCGAACCGGGCGTGCCCGGCCGCTCGGTAACGAGGTGGGGGGCCTTCCTGGACGACGTCGGCGGTTTCGACTGCGACTTCTTCGGCATGACCGAGCGCGAGGCCACCGCGATCGACCCGCAGCACCGCTTGCTGCTGGAAACGTCCTGGGATGCCATCGAGCACGCCGGCCTCGATCCCGCGCGGTTGTCCCACTCGCAGACCGGGGTCTTCGTCGGACTGACGCACGGCGACTACGAACTGTTGTCCGCCGACTGCGGCGCCGCCGAGGGGCCGTACGGGTTCACCGGCACCAGCAACAGCTTCGCGTCGGGGCGGGTCGCCTACACCCTGGGCCTGCACGGCCCGGCGGTCACCGTGGACACGGCGTGCTCGTCGGGCCTGATGGCCGTCCACCAGGCTTGCGGCAGCCTGAACAGCGGTGAAAGCGACTTGGCCGTTGCCGGCGGTGTCGTCGTGACGCTGGAACCGCGGAAGTCCGTTTCGGGGTCGCTGCAGGGCATGCTGTCGCCGACCGGCCGCTGCCACGCCTTCGACGAGAAGGCCGACGGCTTCGTGTCCGGCGAGGGCTGCGTCATGCTCTTGCTCAAACGGCTGGGCGACGCGCAACGCGAAGGCGACCGCATCTTGGCGGTGCTGCGCGGAACCGCGGCCAATCAGGACGGCCGCACCGTCAACATCGCGGCCCCTTCGGAAACCGCCCAGGTGGCCGTCTACCAAAAGGCTCTCGAAGTCGCCGGCGTCGACGCCGCAACGGTCGGCTTCGTCGAGGCGCACGGCACGGGCACCCCCGTGGGGGACCCGATCGAATACTCGAGCCTGGCCGCGGTCTACGGAACCGCGGGACCGTGCGCGCTGGGCTCGGTGAAAACGAATTTCGGCCACCTGCAGTCGGCCTCCGGACCGTTGGGGTTGATGAAGACGGTCCTCGCGCTGCAGCACGGCACGGTGCCGCAGAATCTGCACTTCACCCGCCTGCCGGGCGAGCTGGCCACGGTCAAGACGGAACTGTTCGTGCCGCAGGCCAACACGCTCTGGCCCACCGCCGGCCGGCAGCCGCGGCGCGCCGCCGTGTCGTCCTATGGAATGTCGGGTACCAACGTGCACGCGGTGCTGGAGCAGGCTCCGGTGGCGACGCCCGAAGAGCCGACGGGCACACCGACCACCAACGGGGCGTTGTTGTTTCCGGTGTCGGCCACGTCCGCGGAGCAACTGCGCGACACGGCGGCCCGGCTCGCGGCCTGGGTCGACGAGCACGCCGGCGGCTCGGGCGTGTGGGATCTCGGTTACACCCTGGCCCGCCGACGCGCGCACCGGCCGGTGCGAACGGTGTTGTCGGCGAGCAACTTCGGTGAGCTGAGCGCGGCCCTGCGCGGGGTCGCCGGCAGCGACATCCCGTACGAGCCGGCCGTCGGGCAGGACGACCTCGGGCCGGTATGGGTGTTCTCGGGGCAAGGGTCGCAGTGGCCGAAGATGGGCGCCGAGTTGCTGGCGAAGGAGCCGGTGTTCGCGGCGACGATCGCCGAGCTGGAGCCGCTGATCGCCGAGGAATCGGGGTTCTCGGTCACCGAGGCCCTGTCGGCGCCCGAACTGGTGACCGGCATCGACCGGGTGCAGCCGACGATCTTCGCGATGCAGGTCGCGCTGGCCGAGACGATGAGGTCCTACGGGGTGCGTCCCGGCGCCGTCATCGGGCATTCGCTCGGTGAATCCGCCGCGGCGGTCGTCTCCGGCGGGCTTTCGCCGGCGGACGGGGTGCGCGTCATCTGCCGCCGCTCGAGGCTGATGGCGGGGATCGCCGGCAGCGGCGCCATGGCCTCGGTGGAACTGCCCGGCCAACAAGTGTTGTCGGAACTGTCCATCCGAGGGACCTCTGACGTCGTCCTCTCGGTGGTCGCCTCGCCGACGTCGACGGTGATCGGCGGCGATACGCAGACGATCCGCGATCTGGTCGCGGCCTGGCAGGAGCAGGACGTGATGGCGCGCGAGGTGGCGGTGGACGTGGCCTCGCATTCGCCGCAGGTGGAGCCGATCCTCGACGAACTCCTCGAGGCCCTCGCCGGCCTCGACCCGCGGGAGCCGGAAGTTCCCTACTATTCGGCGACGCTGTGGAACCCCCGCGAACGGCCGTCGTTCACCGGCGAGTACTGGGTCGAAAACCTGCGCTACACGGTGCGATTCGCGGCGGCCGTGCAGGCCGCCCTCAAGGACGGCTTCCGCGTGTTCGGCGAACTCGCACCCCACCCGCTGCTCACCCACGCGGTCGAGCAGAACGCCGCCAGCCTGGACATGCCCATCGCCGCGCTCGCGGCGATGCGCCGCGACCAAGAGCTGCCAATTGGCTTGCGGGGCTTCGTCGCCGACGTGCACAGCGCCGGTGCCGCGGTGGATTTCTCGGTGCAGTACCCGACCGGGCGCCTGGTGGACGCCCCGCTCCCGACGTGGACGCACCGCAGGCTCATGCTCAGTCGCGAGGGCAAAGAGCAGGCGCACGGGGCGTCGGTGCATGCCGTCCATCCGCTGCTCGGCGCGCATGTGCACCTGTACGAGGAACCCGAGCGCCACGTCTGGCAGGGCGATGTCGGCACCGAGGCACACCCTTGGCTCGCTGACCATCAAATCCACCAGGTGGCAGCGTTTCCCGGCGCCGCCTACTGCGAGATGGCGCTCGCCGCCGCGCGCGCGGCCCTCGGCGAACGCTCGGAGGTCTGCGATATCACGTTCGAGCAGACGCTCTTGCTGGACGGCCGGACGCGGGCATCGTCGGCGGCGACGGTCGCCGCGCCCGGGGTTCTCGAGTTCACGGTGGACACCCACGACGAGGGCGAACGCGTTCGCCGGGCGGGTGCGGTCCTGCGGGCCCTCAACGAATCGGAAGAGGCCGAGCCGGCCGCCCACGACATGGCCACGCTGATCGCCAATCACCCGTCTGGCATGGACGGTGCCGAATTGCGAAAAGCCTTCGACGCGATAGGGATTCAGTACGGTCCGGCCTTCTCCGGTCTGGCCGCCGCGCTCGTCGCCGACGGGCAGGCCGGCTCCGTGCTCGCCGAGGTCGCGCTTCCCGGCGCGATCCGCTCGCAGCAGTCGGGATACGCCATCCACCCAGCCCTGCTGGACGCGTGCTTCCAGTCGGTCGTCGTCCATCCCGAGGTGCAGAAGGCGAGCGCGGGCGGTCTGCTGCTGCCGGTCGGCGTGCGCAGGTTGCGCAGCTATTCCTCGACCCGCAACGCGCAATACTGCCTCGCCAGGGTGACGTCGTCGCGCCCCGGCGAGTGCGAGGCGGACCTCGACGTGCTGGACCAGTCCGGCGCCGTCCTGCTGACGGTCGATGGGCTTCGGCTGGCCGGCGGCGCCTCCGAGCACGAGCGGGCGCAACGGCTGCTCAACGAGCGGTTGTTGACCATCGAATGGGAGCCACGGCAATTGCCGGAGGAGTCCCGGGGCGAGCCGGGATCGTGGCTGTTGCTCAGCGCGGGTGAGGTGACGGATCCGCTGACGGCGCAATTGGCCGAGGCATTAAGCGATGGCGCCCAATGCACCGTGGTGCCCTTGCCGCTGGGGTCGGTGGAAACCGCACAGTTACGCACCCTGCTGTCGGGCGGCGGCCTGCCGGCCTCCAACGGGCACGGCCCGCTCAAGGGCCTCGCGGGCGTCGTCGTGGTGACCGCGCCGCAGACCGGGGGAGCCGAAGAGACGCGGCGCGGGTGCGACTACGTGTCGTATCTGGTGGCGATCGCCCGTGAGCTCTCCGAGCTGCCCGGCGAGTCACCCCGGCTCTTCGTGGTGACCAGGAATGCCGCCAACGTGGTCGCCGGCGACGTGGCCAACCTCGAGCAGACCGGGTTGCGCGGGCTGATGCGGGTGATCGATTCCGAGCACCCGCACCTGAGCGCCACCCAGATCGACGTCGACGCGGTGACCGAAGCCAAACACGTTGCACTGCAGTGCAAGAGCGGGTCGCAGGAGGACGAGACGGCGTGGCGCGGCGGGCAGTGGTACACCGCGCGGCTCCGGCCGGGTCCCCTGCGTCCGGCCGAACGGCGGACCACCGTCGTCGATCGTGAGCGGGACGGCATGCGCCTACAGATCCGCACGCCGGGTGACCTCGAATCGCTGGAGTTCATCGCGTTCGACCGCGTCGCGCCGGGGCCGGGGGAGATCGAGGTCGCGGTCACCGCGTCCACCATCAACTTCGCCGACGTGCTGGTCGCCTTCGGCCGTTATCCCACCTTCGAGGGCTACCAACAGCAGCTGGGTGGTGACTTCGCCGGTGTGGTGACCGCCGTCGGTCCCGGCGTCACCGAGCACCGGGTGGGGGACCGCGTCGGCGGCGTGTCGCGCCACGGCTGTTGGGGCACGTTCGTCATCGCCGACGCCCGGCACGCGGTCACCCTCCCGCCCGGCCTGTCGCTGGAAGACGCCGCCGCGGTGCCCACCGCCTCGGCCACCGCCTGGTACGGGTTGCATGATCTGGCCCGCATCGCGCCGAGCGACAAGGTGCTCATCCATTCCGGCACCGGCGGCGTCGGACAGGCGGCCATCGCGATCGCCCGGGCCGCGGGCTGTGAGATCTTCGCGACCGCGGGCAGTCCGCAGCGCCGGCAATTGCTGCGGGACATGGGGATTGAGCACGTTTACGACTCGCGCAGCACGACGTTCGCCGACGAGATTCGCCGCGACACCGACGGATACGGCGTCGACGTGGTGCTCAACTCGCTGCCCGGGGCCGCGCAGCGCGCGGGAATCGACTTGCTGGCCTTCGGCGGGCGATTCGTCGAGCTGGGCAAGCGCGACATCTACCGCGACACCCACCTCGGGTTGTTTCCGTTCCGGCGCAACCTGTCCCTGTTCGCGGTCGACCTGGCGTTGCTGACGTTCAGCCACCCCGAGACGGTTCGCCGCCTGTTGACCACCGTGTACCAACGCACGGCCGACGGCGAGTTGCCGCTGCCGCGGACCACGCACTACCCGATCCACGACGCGGCCGCCGCGATCCGCCTGGTGGGTTCCGCCGGGCACACGGGCAAGGTCGTGCTGGACGTGCCGCGCGCGGGACGCAGCG
Organism: Mycobacterium sp. E1386; assembly: GCF_001672745.1. Taxonomy (NCBI): domain Bacteria; kingdom Bacillati; phylum Actinomycetota; class Actinomycetes; order Mycobacteriales; family Mycobacteriaceae; genus Mycobacterium; species Mycobacterium sp. E1386. The sequence continues at coordinate 23,898 of NZ_LZKH01000006.1, read as the reverse complement.
TGGCGACGGTTCCCCCGGAAGACGTGCGGCCGTTCCGCACCGACGGCGCCTACATCGTCACCGGTGGTATCGGCGGGCTGGGATTGTTCTTGGCCGGTGAGATGGCGGCCCGGGGCGCGGGACGGATCGTGCTCAACTCCCGCTCGGCGCCCAACGAGCAAGCGCGCCAAGCCATCGAGCGGCTGCGCGCCGGCGGCGCGGACATCGCGGTGGAGTGCGGAGACATCGCCGAGCCGGGCACGGCCGACCGCCTGGTGGCGTGCGCCACCGCGACGGGACTGCCGGTGCGCGGGGTGCTGCATGCGGCGGCGGTGGTGGACGACGCCACGTTGACCAACGTGACCGACGAGCTGATCGAGCGGTGTTGGGCGCCAAAGGTTTACGGAGCCTGGAACCTGCATCGAGCCACCCGGGAACAGCCGCTGGACTGGTTCTGTTCGTTCTCGTCGGCCGCCGCGCTGGTCGGCTCCCCGGGCCAGGGCGCTTACGCCGCGGCGAACAGCTGGCTGGACGCGTTCGCGTACTGGCGCCGCGCCCAGGGGCTGCCCGGCAGCGCGATCGCCTGGGGCGCGTGGTCCGAGGTCGGCCGCGCCACGGCCCTCGCGGAAGACGCCGGCATCGCGATCAAGCCGGCGGAGGGCTATCACGCGTTCGAATCTCTGCTGCGCTACGACCGCCCCTACTCGGGCTACGCCCCGATCATGGGAACGCCGTGGCTGACCTCGTTCGCGCAACGCAGCCGGTTCGCCGAGGCGTTCGGATCGATGGGGCAGGGCAACCCGGACGCGGGCAAATTCCTGGCCGAACTCAAGACGCTGCCCCGCGACGAATGGCCCACCGCCATTCGTCGGCTGGTGTCCGGTCAGATCAGCCTATTGCTCCGGCGCACAATCGATCCCGATCGTCCGTTGTCCGACTATGGGTTGGATTCACTCGGCAATCTCGAGCTGCGAACCCGCATCGAGACGGAAACCGGTGTGCGCATCAGCCCCACCAAGATCACCACGGTTCGCGATCTGGCGGAGCATCTGTGCGACGAGCTGGCCGCTTCGGAAGCGGCGGCGTCAGCATCCTGACGAGGCGGATGCGCGGCCCTACCCCGGATGGGCGAGTGCCGCAACGCGAACCCCAGAAAACCGCCCTAAACTGACCATCTTGACTTGTAGACTTGCTGAAATCCGGTTTTATTGACGTTGCCAGGAATGACCGCGGCGGGGCGCCGGTTGAGAGGACCACGGGCGACGTACCGATGAGGCGTGCAAATCCGACGAGGAGCTGAGGATGTCCACCAACATCACCTGGCATGACCACCAGGTCTCTCGCGAGGCCCGCGAGCGGCTCAACGGCCACAAGGGCTGCGTCATCTGGTTCACCGGGCTGAGCGCCAGCGGTAAAAGCACGGTCGCGAACATCGTCGAGCAGAAGCTCTACGAGCGCGGCGTGCGGAGCTACCTGCTGGACGGCGACAACGTCCGCCACGGGCTCAACGCCGGCCCGACTCTCCTCGAAGAGCGCCACGGAGTCGAGTTCGCGAAGCGGTTCGGTCTGGGGTTCTCCGCCGAGGACCGCGAGGAGAACATCCGGCGCCTCGGAGCGGTCGCGAAGTTGTTCTGCGATGCCGGGGTCATCACCTTGACCGCCTTCATCAGCCCGTACCGGCACGATCGTGACGCGGTTCGCGCCACCCTCGCCGAGGGCGATTTCCAGGAGATCTTCATCGATACGCCGATCGAGATTTGCGAGCAGCGTGATCCGAAAGGCTTGTACAAGAAGGCCCGGGCCGGTGAGATCCGGGGTTTCACCGGAATCGACGATCCGTACGAACCTCCGCTGAGCCCGGAGCTGCGGCTCGACGGTGGCACAAAGGATGCGGACACGCTGGCCGAGGAAGTGGTCTCGCACCTCGAGAAGGAGGGCGTCATTCCCGCCCCCGCCGCCCGCGGGTTCGACACCCACCGCGAAGCGAGGTCATGAGATGAACTATCACGGTCACAACGGGAAACCGATCGTGGAAAGAGTGTCCACGGACGGCGCCGCCGGACAGATCAAAGGCCTGCCGCGCGTGCCGATTTCGAAGGCGACCGCGCATGAAGTGATCAGCCTGTCCTACGGATTCTTCACCCCGCTGTCCGGGTTCATGGGCCGGCAAGAGGTCGACGGGACGCTGGACAAGTTGCGGCTCCCGGACGGAACGCTGTGGAGCATCCCGATCGTGTTCGACCTGTCCTCCGACGACGTCGAGAAGCTGGGCGTCAACGAGGGCGGCAGCGTCGTGCTGGAGTACCTCCATGCACCCATCGCGATCCTCGACGTCACCGAGATCTACGAGTACGACCTGCACCGCTTCGCCGAGAAAACCTACGGCACAACCGATCCCAGGCACCCGGGCGTGAAGAAGACGCTCGCGTACGCGAACCGGTTCATCGCCGGTGACGTCACGCTCATCAACGAGCCGGTGTTCAACGAGCCTTTCAAGAGCTTTTGGCTGACGCCCAGGCAGCACCACGACGCGCTCGCAGAAAAAGGCTGGAAGCACGTCGTCGCCCACCAGACTCGCAACGTTCCCCACACCGGGCACGAGGCGCTGATGAAGCAGGCGTGGCTGGCCGCGAACGAGGACATGCCCGTCGACAACCTGAACACCGGAGTGCTCGTCAACGCCATCATCGGGCAGAAGCGGGTGGGGGATTACATCGACGAGGCCATCCTGCTGACGCAGGACGAGCTGAGGAAGAGCGGGTACTTCCGCGAGGACGTCCACAAGGTCACCTTCACGCTCTGGGACATGCGGTACGCCGGGCCCCGCGAGGCGATCTTCCACGCGATCCTGCGGACCAACCTCGGCTGCACCCACCACATGTTCGGACGCGACCACGCCGGCGTCGGCGACTTCTACCACCCGTACGACTCGCAGGACCTGCTGCAGCAGCACCGGTCGGAGCTGGGCATCAAACCGGTTTTCCTGCGGGAGAACTGGTACTGCCCGGAATGCCGGGAGGTGACCAACTCCGCGTTGTGCGGTCACGACTCCCAGGCGCAAAGCTTCAGCGGCAGCCTGATCCGAAGCATCCTCACCGACGAGGTGAAGCCCACCCAGCAGGTCATGCGCCACGAGGTGTTCGAGGTGGTCTTGGACTCCGCCGCCAAATACGGGCGGGGTTCGCCGTTCGTCACCGAGGATTACCTGAAGGACAGGCTGCCGGTGTTCACGCTGAACCAGTTGGGGGAAGCCGACTCATGAGCGGTGACGGAAAGCAGATCAAGGTCAACGTGTGGATCAACGAGGAACGGCTCGAGGCGCTGGCGAACGCCGGAATGGCCGACTCGGCCAAGGACGCCTTCGCCGGTATGAAGCTCCTAGAGATCTACACCACCGAAACGCAGAAGGACATTGTGCTGCAACGCTTCCCGGGGGCCAAGTACGACTCGGCCACCACCAAGTCCATCGAGTTGCTGCCCAAGAAGGCCAAGGACAGGTTGTTGGAGTTGTCCATCGCGCTGCGCTCCACCGGTCCCGACGTGGTGGACCGCTTCCTTGCCGAAGCGCAACCCTAGCCGGAACTAGCGCGAGGCGCTCAGGCGTCCAGCCGGGTGAACTCCTGCCGCCGGTACTGCTCGACACAGGCGGCCCGCCGGATCTTGCCGCTCGTGGTGGTGGGAATCGACCCCGGTGACACCAAGACGAGGTCGGCGACATTGAGGCCGTGCGTGCTCGAAATCGCCGCGGTGACATCGTTTTTGACATCGGCGAGCCGACGCAGCGCCGCATCGTCGGAATCGTCGCGCTTCTTCAATTCGATGATGGTCACCAGCTTTTCGGTCTCGTCGACCGGGACGGAGATCGCCGCGACCCGGCCCCCGGTAATGCCCTGGACCGTCGACTCGATGTCCTCGGGATAGTGGTTGCGCCCGTAGACGATCAACAGATCCTTCATGCGGCCCACGATGAACAGCTCGCCCTCGGAGACGAAGCCGAGGTCGCCGGTGCGCAGCCATGGCCCTTCCGGCGTGCCCGGCGACGGGCCGGCCAGAATGCCGCCGAAGGTGCGCTCGGTCTCCGCCGGCTTCTGCCAGTACCCGCCGGCCACATTCTCGCCGTGGACCCAGATCTCGCCGACCGTTCCCGCCGGGCATTCCCTGCCGGTGTCGGGGTCCACGATCCGCACGGAAGGCGACTTCGGCATGCCGTAGCTGAGCAGCGGGGAGCCGGTTCCCTCCGAACACCGTTCCGCGGTGCCCTCGGACAGCTTCCCGGGTTCGAAGTGCACGACCTTGGGGGCCGCGCTCACGGTGCGGCTGGCGACGTAGACGGTCGCCTCGGCCAGCCCGTAGGAGGGGCGCATCATGTCTTGGCGAAAGTTGTACGGGGCGAACCGTTTCGAGAAGCGATCCAGCGTGGCGGGATGGATGCGCTCGGCACCGCTCACGATGCCCAGCACGTTGCCCAGATCGACGTCTTCCAAATCGGAATCCGATGTCTTGCGGGCGGCCAACTCGAAAGCGAAGTTGGGCGCCGCCGACATCACCGGGCCGGCGTTCGCCATCGCATGGATCCACCGCGCCGGCCGCTGCAGGAACGCGACCGGACTTGTCAGGTCACCGCGATAGCCGCCCAGGATCGGCGCGATGACGCCGAGCACGAAGCCCATGTCGTGGTAGAAGGGCAGCCACGACACCACGGCCGTGTCGCGCGGCGGCACGCCGTTGCCCTCCGCGAAGTAGTCGGCCATCAGCTGCCGGAAGTTCACCTGAAGGTTCCGGTGCGAGATCATCACGCCGGCGGGAAGCCGGGTCGATCCCGACGTGTATTGCAGGTAGGCCGTGTCGGGGGCACCGCTGATCCGGATGCTCGACGCGCTCGCGTCCAAATCCAGTGCGTCGACCTCGATGACGGCCGGCGCGCGGGCCGGGCCCGGCCGCTCGAGGTATTCGGTGACGGTTCCGGCGACCGCGGACGTGGTGAGGACGACGGTGGGCGTGGTGTCGGCAAGGACGGCGCTCACCCGTTCGTCGTGCGAACCGGCCGCCGGTACCGACAGCGGCACCGCGATGAAACCGGCCTGCATCGCCCCGAGAAACGCCGCGATATAAGCCAGCCCCTGGGGAGCGACGATTACGGCCCTATCCCCGACGGCGCCGTGCCGCTTGGCCTCGTGCGCGACGTTCAGGGTGCGCTGGTAAAGCTGTGCCCACGTCCACGTCTCGGTGACGCCGGCCCAATCCTGCTCATAGTCGGTGTACCGGAAAGCCACGTCGTCGGGCTGCAGGCCCGCGCGTTCCCGCAGCAGCGAGACCACGGACGCGTTCGGCATGGCCGTTAGGTTACCGCCTGGCGGCGGTTCCGCATCGCGGTCGTTCGTTTTCCGCTCCGGCCAGCTGCGGACATCGGGGCGATCCTGCGCGACCACACGAAAGGCGCTGCAGCGCAGTCCGATCAGGGTTCGGCGCCCCACGTGCTTGGCAGCATCGGCGCGCGCGTGCTCCCGCCGAACGCGTCATCGGTGAAGGCCGTCAATCCCGCCGGTGTGGTAGCGGACCGCACCGGTGCGGTTCCGGCGAACCCCAGGGCTGTCGCGCCCCCGGCCGAGGCTGTCGGCTCCGCGTCCAGGTATTCGTAGCGGCGACCGAATTGGGTGGCCTTCGCCCGCTGGCGCCGCCCGTGCGAACGGTGCTCCTCGGGCTGCACCGCTGCGAAAGATTCGGCATGGTCGGGCTCCGGCGCCTTCGTCGCACGCGCGCTGGCGCTCGCCGGCCTCCGAACGTCAGCCGTCAGGCCACCGACCAGGTAGGCGAGACCCTGCATCGTTGCCACCGGTGGTCCCGACGGTGCGGGTGGCGGCCCACCGTGCGAGGGCGGCGCGGGCGCCGCTGCGGGCGCGGCTGTGGGGGTTGGTGCGGGCGCCGGCGCCGGCGCCGGCGCGGCGGGTGGGGTAGGCGCCAGCGCGGCGGGAACGAACGAAGGGGCCGGCACGATTGGCACCACCGGGATGGCATGCAGCCCGGCCAGACCCGTCAAGCCCGCGAGCCCCCCCACCAGCGTGGGCACCACCAGCGGAATCACCGAGACCGTCAGCAGCGGGAGAATCACCGGGATCAGCACGATCATCTGCTCGAGGAACGTCTTCAGCAGCGCGATGGTATCGGTGATGATCGTCCCGATGGCTTCGACGGCGGTGAACAACAGGGTCCACGCGATGGTCGCGGGATTGCCGGAGGCGAATGCCGCCGCAAGGTCGGCCGCGATGAAGGAGAAGGTTTGCGCCAGATAGGCGAAGTACGAACCGAAATCCATCGGATAGCCAAGGGCGAACGCGATATTGAACGGGTTGAGAAAGCTCAGCGGATTCCCGAGGACGGGCAACCACGGATCGAATCCGGAGAACAGCGCCTGGAAGAACGGGTTGTTCATCAGTTGGTCTATCAACGGCTGGATGAACCTGTTGTAGAAGTCGACGAAGCCGATGCGCCGCAACCAGTCCAGCACCGCGTCCTGCCGGTCGGGCGGCGACGCCGGCGCGACGGAAGCGGCCGCCAGGGCGTCGGCCGTCATGACCTGCGGCGCAGGTTCCGTTAGCGGTGCAGCGGCCACCGCGGCGGTGGCAACACCCTGATAGGTGGTCATCACGGTGGCGGCCTGGACCCACATGCGCGCATAGTCGGCCTCGTTGAGCGCGATCGGAATGGTATTCAGGCCAAGAAAATTCGTCGCCACCAGGGCGGCGTGGGTGGCACGGTTGGCGGCCAGCTCGGAAAGCGTCGGTATGGCCGCCAGCGCGGCCGAGTAGGCGGTGGCCGCGGTTTCCTGCTGGGCGGCCACGGCGGCGCTGTCGGCGCTTGCCCGCACCAGCCATGCCAGATAAGGCGCGTGCGCGGTCACGTATACCTGCGCGGTCGGGCCGTCCCAGGTTCCGGACTCAATCGCGCCCAACAGCGCGGCCAGCTCGTCTGCGGCCTCCGCGTACTCGGCGCTCAGCGAGCCCCACGTCGCCGCTGCGGCCAGCAGCGGTCCGGGCCCCGGCCCGCTGCTGAGCAACGCAGAATGCACCTCCGGTGGCGAGGCCATCCAGATGGGCGCGGTCATCGACCGACCGCCGCGGTGCTGACGAAAATCCTTGCATTGCTCGATCTTTCAGAGAAGATGGGAAGGTTGGTGGCAACGACAACGGCCACCCATGCAAAACGTGACATGGACGTTGACAGCTCTCTCGGGGTGCTCCGCCCCGGGTCGCAGGACGCAATGACGCGAGTGTCCTGGCTCTCGGATCGCCGCTCGCCTCGCCTTCCAGCTTGTCAGCCGTGGCCGTTGAGGGTCGCTCCCCGATGACAGTGGCGGGACCGCGCCGGATTCGCACCGGCTTCCTGCATCGTCATCACCTTACGGCTGGCATTGTTACATCCGTTGTGTCCAAAAGCCAGCAAATCACCCGAAGCTCTCGCCGCCGACGGTGTCACCGGTTCTCCAGGACCCGCAGGCTCAGCGAAAACAGCAGCCGCACCTCGGGATCGGCCAAGGACGTCGTCAACAATTTCTCGACACGCCGGACGCGGTAGCGAACCGTGTTGGGGTGAACGTGTAGCGACTGCGCGGCGGCGGCGACGTCGCCGAAGCTGTCCAGATACACCCGCAGCGTCGCGGCCAGGACCGGCTCTTGGGCGCGCAGGTCGACGATCCGCGGATCGACCGATCGCTCCTCACGCCCAACCAAAGCGAGGATTTCATCGAGCAGGACGGTGGTGCGCGCCTCGGCCAGCGACGTCACTTGCGGGATCGAAATCGGATGGCGCGCAGCGCTGTCGAGCACCCGGTCCACCTCGGCGCGGGCGGCGGCAATGCCGGCGAGGCCGGCGACGGGGGCGGCGATGGCGGCCCGCAGCTGCACCCCGAGTTCGCTGCGCATCGCCGCGATCGTGCCGCGGACCCACGAGGTGACCGAGCGGGTTTGCGTCTGGGGCAGCAGCACATAGATTCGCGATCCCCGTAAGGCGAGCTGGGCATCCCGCCGAAAAGCGCTGGCGCTCAGCGCCATTACGTCGGCCAATCGGGCCGGACGGGGTGCGCCCGCGGTGTCCGAGGCGTCCCAGCCGATCAGCGCCGCGTTCCCGTCGGTGGCGAGGCCGAGTTCGCGGGCGACGGCGGCCACGTCGGGCTCGCCGTCGGTCAGGCCCAGCAGCTGCTGCACCCGCCGCGCGTGCGTGGAGGGGCGGGCCGCAAGTCGCGCCATGATGCGCCCGGCCAGTACGGCCGCGCCCCGCAAGATCTCCTCGGCGTCGGCGGCCAGCGGTCGTGCGCCCTGCTGAACCCAGATGGTTCCGGCGAACGCCGGCGGCCGCCGCGCATCGACCTCCTGATAGATCCCGACCGCCAGCCGCGGGCGCAGGCCCAATTCGGGACGCTCGGCGACGCGCACCACTTCGTCGCTCGCGCGCAGCGCGTCGAAAATGCCCCACTGGCCGATCCATTCGAGGTGTTCGGGCGGCCCTGCCCGGCCGAGGATGGAAAGGCGGCGCAGCTCGTCCGCTTCGTCGTTGGACGCCGAATACGCCAGCACGTGCGATTGGGCGTTTTCGATGCTGACCATGCCGTGGATGCGGTCGGCGAGCGACTGCGCCAAGCCGAACAGGTCGGTGCCCGAGTCCTCCGTCGCGTCGGCGCGGTCCCCGTGATGCTCCAGCACGTGGTTGACCAACTGGTAGAGCCGTTCCCAGCGGGCCCGCGGCTCGACGGCGACCACCGCCGACCCCGTGCCGACTGCCGCGCTCACCAACGCGGTGGACGGCTCCTTGGCGAAGATCGCCACCGGGATGCGCTCGCGGGCCTGCTTGTCCATCCACCGCAGCGCCTCGTCGTCGGCCACGCCCAGCAGGAAGAACACGTCGGCCGAGCTCGCGGCCGCCGCCAGCCCAAGCCGCACGTCGTCGCTGTCGATCAACGCCGCCGAGCCCACCGAAAGGTCCAGGCCTCGCGGCGCTTCCACCAGGCGGACCAGGGTCGCGTCCAGCGCGAGCAACAGCTGACCAAGCCCCACACCGGCCATTGTTCGATCGTACTACCAGCCGACCACTATCCTGTCCGATCGGCTAACTCCGGGGGCGCCCGCGGCGAGGATCCTGGCAGCATGGACGCGATAACCCAGGTGCCGCTGCCGGCCAACGAGCCGGTCCACGACTACGCGCCGCACTCTCCGGAACGCGGCCGGCTGCGCGCCGAACTGGCAGCGCTCGCCGAGCGCCCCATCGACCTCCCGCACGTCATCGGCGGTACGCACCGGATGGGCGACGGGGAACGCATCGACGTCGTCCAGCCGCACCGGCATGCCGCCACGCTGGGCACTCTGACGAACGCCGTCCACGCCGACGCGGTCACGGCCATCGACGCCGCGATGGCCGCGAAAACGGCGTGGGCGGCGATGCCGTTCGACGAGCGCGCGGCCGTCTTCTTGCGGGCCGCCGACCTGCTCGCCGGGCCCTGGCGGGAGAAGATCGCCGCCGCGACGATGCTGGGCCAATCCAAGTCCGTCTACCAGGCCGAGATCGACTCGCCCTGCGAGCAGATCGACTTCTGGCGGTTCAACGTGGCGTTCGCGCGTCAGATCCTGGCACAGCAGCCGATCAGCGGACCCGGGGAGTGGAATCGCAGCGACTACCGCCCGCTGGACGGATTCGTCTATGCGATCACGCCGTTCAACTTCACCTCGATTGCCGGAAACCTGCCGACCGCGCCCGCGCTGATGGGCAACACCGTCGTGTGGAAGCCGTCGATCACCCAGACCCTGTCGGCCTATCTGACCATGCGGCTGCTGGAGGCCGCGGGGCTGCCGCCCGGTGTGATCAACCTCGTCACCGGCGACGGCTTCGCGGTGTCCGACGTGGCGCTGGCCGACCCGCGGCTGGCCGGCATCCACTTCACCGGGTCGACGGCCACCTTCCAGCACCTTTGGCAGCAGGTGGGCGCCAATATCGGCCGTTACCAAAGCTATCCGCGGCTGGTCGGCGAAACCGGTGGCAAAGACTTCGTGGTGGCGCATGCCTCGGCGCGGCCGGATGTGCTGCGCACCGCGCTGATTCGCGGCGCGTTCGACTACCAGGGGCAGAAATGCTCGGCGGCGTCGCGGGCGTTCGTCCCGAATTCGGTGTGGCGGCGGATGGGCGACGACTTCCTGGGCCAGACCGCCGCGCTGCGCTACGGCGACGTCACCGACCTGACCAACTACGGCGGCGCGCTGATCGACCGGCGCGCGTTCATCAAGAACGTCGACGCCCTCGAGCGGGCGAAGAGCGCGGCCCATGTCACCATCGCAGTCGGCGGCGAATACGACGACAGCGTCGGCTATTTCGTGCGCCCCACGGTGTTGCTCTCCGACGACCCGACCGACGAAGCGTTTGCCACCGAGTACTTCGGTCCGCTGCTGTCGGTGCACGTGTACCCCGACGACGACTACGAACGGATCCTGGACGTGATCGACACCGGGTCGCGGTACGCGCTGACCGGCGCGGTCATCGCCGACGACCGCGAGGCAGTGCTGACCGCCCAGGAGCGGCTGCGGTTCGCCGCCGGGAATTTCTACGTCAACGACAAGCCGACCGGCGCGGTCGTCGGGCGCCAGCCGTTCGGGGGATCGCGCGGCTCGGGCACCAACGACAAGGCCGGTTCGGTGCTGAACTTGTTGCGGTGGACGTCGGCCCGCACCATCAAGGAGACGTTCGTCCCGGCGACCCACCACACCTACCCGCACATGGCGGCCGACTGATGGCCGGGGTGTTCGCCAGCACCATTCGGCCCGCGATCATGGCCGCCAGCCGGCGACCGGCGTTGCGCCGGGCCGCCGAAGGGCTGCCGGTCACCCGTCGCGTGGTGCACCGCTTCGTGCCAGGCGAGACGATCGACAGCGCGCTGCATAGTGTTGCGGCCCTTCGCTCTTCGGGTCGCTACGTCAGCGTCGACTACCTGGGTGAAGACGTCACGGCCGCCGACGACGCCGGCGCGGCGGTGCGCGTTTACCTGGACCTGATCGAGCACCTGGCGGGCTTCGGCTCCGACGCCCACGCCGCGCGGCCGCTGGAGGTGTCGCTGAAGCTGTCGGCCTTGGGGCAGTCGCTGGATCGCGACGGTGAGAAGATCGCCCGGCAAAACGCCTTCACGATCTGCGAAGCGGCGCAGCGGGCCGGCGTGTGGGTCACGGTGGACGCCGAAGACCACACGACCACGGACTCGACGCTGGCGATCGTGCGCGAGCTGCGGGGCGAATTCCCTTGGCTGGGTGTGGCTTTGCAGGCCTACCTGCGGCGCACGCTCGGCGACTGTGCGGAACTCGCGGCGGCCGGGGCCCGGATCCGGCTGTGCAAGGGCGCCTACGACGAACCGGCCTCGGTGGCCTACCGCGACCCCGACGCGGTGACCGACGCATATTTGCGCTCCTTGCGGGTGTTGATGGCCGGCTCGGGCTACCCGATGGTGGCCAGCCACGACCCGGCGATCATCGATGCCGTCCCCGCGCTGGCACGCGAAGCGGGCCGCGGGGCGGCCGATTTCGAGTATCAGATGCTGTACGGCATCCGCGATATCGAGCAGCGTCGGCTGGCGGAAGCGGGAAACCAGGTGCGTGTCTACGTGCCGTTCGGCACCCAGTGGTACGGCTACTTCATGCGCCGGCTGGCCGAGCGGCCCGCCAACCTGACGTTCTTCTTGCGCGCGCTGGCCCAGCGCGGTCATTGAGTGTGCGCTCACGGCTTTGCGTGTGCGCCCACGGCGGCGACACGCCGGCAGCCTCCGCCCTGGCCGCACACTCAAGCCCACGGATGCTCCGGTCAATCACCACACCCAGGCGTAACCTCTCGGCCATGAGCCTGGTCATCGAGGAGATGCCCGATCTCGGTATCACCCGGGTCTCGCGCTGGGTCTTCAACTGTTATGTCCTGCACGGCGGTGACGGCGCGGTGGTCGTCGACGCCGGATTGCCGCGGGTCGCCAGCGATCTGGCGGCCGTTCTGGGTCATCTCGGCGGCAGCGTCCATGCCGTGGTCGCGACTCATGGGCACAGCGACCATGTCGCCGGCGCGGCCGAATTGACCGCCCGCTATCCCGCGCCAATCTGGTTGCCCGCCCGCACACTCACCTACCTCGACGGGGCGAAGCCGCGCACGCCGACCCCGGCCCGCGCCGCACGTATCTGGCCCACCTTGTTCGATCAGCCCTTTGATCGAGTCGGCGCGGCGGGGCTGCTGAGCGGCGCGCGGGTGGCGGGATACGGCACCCCGGCCGGCATGCGCTGGACCGGTCCGCCCCCCGACGGGGGACTGACCGACGGCCAGGCGCTGCCCAGCGCACCGGATTGGACCGTCATCAACGCGGGCGGACACACCGACGACAGCATCGCGCTGTGGAACCCGACAACGCGGACGCTGCTTTCCGGCGACGCCGTGCTGACCGCTCGCGGCAAGGTTTGGCACACGCCGGAGATCGTCGACACTGCAAGCGCCGCTGCCACGCGAAGGCGTCTCGAAGGGCTACCGGTGGCACACCTACTACCCGGCCATGGCCGACCGGTTCACGTCGCCGAAGCCGTGTGGCCCGGGCAACGCCGTTGACATCACGGCTTTGAGTGTGAGCCCTGGGCGGTGACACGCCGACCATTCCCGCCCTGGGCGCACACTCAACGCCGCCGCGGGCGGTCGCCCGCGAAGCCGCGCACCACGTGCGCGCGCACGAACTCCGCCGCCACCTCGGGATCGTCCATGTCCCGCATCGGGGAGGGCGTGCTGAAGAGCGAGAACAGGATGCGGGCAAACCACTCGGCGGCGGCCTCGACGTCGAGGTCCTTGCGCACCTCGCCGGTGAGGCGGGCGGCCGACAGGTACGGCGCGAAGAAGTCGACGCATTCGCGCAGCAATACGGCGGCATCCTTGGTGAGCAACAAGCTGACCGCGTCCTCGTCGAAGTACTTCTCGGACGCGATGGACCGCCGCGCCTGCGTCACGAAAACGGCTGCCTGACTTAGCTTTTCCTCGAGCGAACCACCCCGGTCCATCGCCCTGGACATCTCGCGATAGAACCGCTCGGAAGCGTGTTCCGCGCACGCCTCGATGATGGCGCCCTTGTCGCTGAAGTACTCGTAGATGGTGCTTCGGGACACCCCGGCGGTCCGGGCGATGTCGACGATCGTCGCCTTCTGCAATCCCTGCTTGCGGAAGCAGGCGTACGCGGATTCCACGATCACCTCGCGCGTGTCGATGGCCTGGGCCGCTTGAGTCGTCATGGCACCAACGCGCCCCTGGGCACCAGCCCACCGTTGGCCGACGCGAAGGCGGCGTTGACGTCGGCCAGATGGAACGGATCGGGCATCAGGCGGTCGAATGGAAAGCGGGTGTGCTGCAGGAACTTCAAGCCTATCGCCAACGTCACGGGCTCGTAGAACATGACGCCGCGCACGGATTTGTTGCCATAGACCAGCGCGCTCGGGTCCAGCTCGAAGGTCCGCCCCATCCCGACGTTGCCGACCTCTAGGAGCGTGCCGCCGTTGTTGAGGAAGCCGATCCCCTCAGGAATGACGCCGGGCACCCCGACGACCTCGAGCACCCAGTCGGCGCCGATGCCTTCGGTGCGCGCGCGGACCTGCTCGGTGACCTCCGCCGTCGAGACCGCACTCGCGTCGATGCAGTGCGTGGCGCCGAAATCGGCCGCGACATCCAGCCGTTCGGCGATCTTGTCGATGACGATGACCTCCGCGGCCCCCGCGGTGCGGGCCACGGCAGCGGCGTTGATGCCGAGCCCGCCCGCACCCTGGATGACCACCGTGTCGCCAAGCCGCACATCCCGCAGCGCGAAGAGCACCTGCGCCAGAGCGCAATTCAGCGGGGCGACGGCTGTGTCGGGCAGCTCCTCGGGCACCTTGTACAGCGGCTGGCGCCGACTGGTGTAGTAATACTCCCCATAGGCGGCGACGAAGTGCGGCTCCCGATCGTGCGTCCGGTATTCGCCGGCCATCAGGTTCTGGCACGCATAGGAACGGCCGCGCGCGCAGGCGTGACACTGGCCGCAGAACCAAAAGTACGGTGTCACCACGCGATCCCCGACGGCCAGCGGCCTGCCGGTCGCGTCGGCGGTCAGGCCCTCGCCCAGTTCGGCTATCTCGCCGACCATTTCGTGCCCCATGGCAAACGGGCACGGCAACGGCAGTTCGCCACGGAAGATGTGCAGGTCGGACCCGCAGATGCCGGCCATCCGCAACTTGAGCGCCGCGGTGCCGGGTGCCGGCGGAGTCAACGGAAACTCGGCCAGCTCGATGGGCCCGCCGTGCGCGGTCAGCAGTGCGAGCTTCGGCATGGTGGCTCCCCCTTAGCTGGCGGGCGCCAGGATCAGCCCACTGGTGGGTACCCCGGTGCCCGACGTGACCAGGACGTGCTCGACGCCCTCGACCTGGTTGTACGACGTGCCGCGCACCTGGCGCACCCCCTCGGTGATCCCGTTCATGCCGTGGATGTAGGCCTCGCCCAGCAGGCCGCCGTTGGTGTTGATCGGGAACTCCCCACCCAGCGAGAGCCGCTCGACGGTGGCGAAATCCTTCGCCTCACCGCGCCCGCAGAACCCGAGTTCTTCGAGTTGGGTGAACACGAACGGCGTGAAATGGTCATAGATGAAGGCGGTTTGGATGTCCTGCGGCTTGAGCCCAGAATCGCGCCACAGCCTGTTGGCGACCACGCCCATCTCCGGCAGGCCGGTGATGTCGTCGCGGTAGTAGCTGGTCATCATCTCGCCGTTGGCGGCCGCGCCCTGGGCAGCCGCGGTGATGATCGCCGGCGGCTGCCGCAAGTCGCGGGCCCGCTCGGCGCTGGTGACCACGAGCGCGACCCCGCCGTCGCTTTCCTGGCAGCAATCCAGTAGGCGCAGCACCGGTTCGACGATCCAACGCGAATTCTGGTGGTCTTCCAGCGTGATCGGGCGCTGGTAGAACCAGGCATCGGGATTGCGGGCGGCGTGCGTGCGGTCGACGACGGCGATGCGGCCGAAGTCCTCGTTGGTGACGCCGTAGGTCGACATGTAGCGCTGGGCGTGCATCGCGACCCACGCCGCGGGAGTGAGCAAGCCGAACGGCGCGTAGTGCGCCATGAACAACGGCGTGCCCAGGTCGGTGCGACCGCTGCCGCCGAACCGCATGCCGGAGCGTTCGTTGAAGGCGCGCCAGCACACCACCACGTCGGCGACGCCAGTCGCGACGGCCATCGCGGCATGCACGACGGTGCCGGCGGCGGCCCCGCCGCCGTGGTGCACACGGGAGAAGAAGCTCAGGTCGCCGATGCCGACGTTGCGCGCGATCTCGATCTCGTCGCTGGAGTCCATGGTGAAGGTGACCATGCCGTCGACGTCGCTGGGTGTCAGGCCGGCATCGTCGAGCGCGGCGCTGACCGCCTCGCACGCCAATTGCAGTTCGCTGCGGCCGGATTCCTTCGAGAACTCGGTCTGCCCGATCCCGACGATGGCCGCGGCGCCGGGCAGGGAGCCGCTCACCCGGCCGCCTCGTCGAGCAGGCTGAGGATCGCGGTGCCCGAGACGTGATCGCCGAGGCTGTTGGAGCCCTTGAACGTCACCTCGACGAAGTTCTCACCCTGCGTGCCTTCGATCTTCCCGGTGACGCTGCCGGTGAAGCGCAGCGGATCATCCGGAAAGCACGGCACGCCAAGGCGAATCGACAGCTTCTTGACCATCGCCTCCGGTCCTGCCCAGTCGGTGAGAAACCGCACGCAGTAGCCGTTGGTGGTGAGGATGTTCATGAAAAGGTTCGGCGAGCCCTGCTTGTTGGCGTAGTCGCGGTCGTGGTGCACGGGCATGAAGTCGCGGGTGGCGATCGCCCCGGCGACGATCATCGTTGTGGTGATGGGGATCTCGAGCGGGGTGACCTCGTCCCCGACGGAGATGTCGGCCCAGCGCAGGGTGGTGGTGCGGCTCGCGGTTGTCGTCATAGGAGTCCTTCCGAATATGTTGCGCCGAGGTGGGCCAGCTGCGCGGTAGCCGGGCCGAGCATGAGCTCGTTGTGCTTGGCCCACAGGAAATAGCGGTGCAGGGGATAGGTGGTGTCGATCCCGATGCCGCCATGGACGTGCTGGGCGGTGGCAGCGACGCGGGCGCCGGCCTCGGCGGCCCAGAACTTCGCGATCCGGGCGGCGCGGCCGGCCTCCTTCAAGGACCGCCCGTGCGCGATCAGCCACGCCGCGTGCCACGTTGTCCACCGGATCGCCTCGACGTCGATGAACGCGTCGGCCATGCGCTGCTGCACGGCTTGGAAGCTGCCGATGGGCCGGCCGAATTGTTCGCGCCCCGTTGTGTATTCGGCCGCGATCCGCAGGGCTCGCTCCGCGACACCGAGCTGAATCGCGCACAGTCCGACCAGTGCGCGCGTGTGCAGCGACTCGATCACGTCTGGCCCGACGATCAGGTCGGCGTCCGAAACGGTTGCGCCATCCAGATATACGTCCGCGTGCGGTTCGCGGTTGGTGGTCGTCGCAGGCCGGATCTCGACGCCGTTGGCGTCGGCCGCCACCAGGAACAAGCCGGCCTCACCGCCGTCCATCGAGGCAGGGATCAACAGGGTGTCGGCGAGTTGGGCGGCCGGAACCAACTCCTTGGCGCCGTCGATCCGCCAATTGCCGCCGTCGCGTCGCGCGGTGGTGGCGGGAGTCGCTGCGTCGGAGCGGCCCGGCTCGGCCAGCCCCGCGGTCAGGATGCGGCTTCCGGCGACGACGCCCGGCAGAAAGCGTTGCTGCTGTTCGGAATTGCCGTGCCGAGCGATGGGGTCGGCCCCCAGCGTCAGCGTCGCGTAGGCCGGCACCGGAGCAACCGCCCAGCCCACCTCGGCCAGCAGCACGCCGAGCTCGACGAAGCCGCCGCCGTTACCGCCCACCGACTCCGGCAGCGCGGTGCCCAGCAGGTCGGTGCCCGCCAGCTCTTGCCACAGTGCGTCGTCGAAGCGAACGTCGCCGGCTTCCAACTCGGTCAGGCGCTCCGGCGTGGCGCGTCGCTCGAGGAGGTCGCGGGCGAGCTTGGAGATGGTCTCCTGCTCTTCGGTGAACGTGAAATCCATGGTTCCCGCCTAGGTGGCCGGCCGGAACTGATGCAGCACCAGGTCGTTGTCGAAACTCTGGTAGTACACCTCGACCGGCATCCCGGTCCTGAGATCGGCCGGGTCGATGCCGGTCAGGTTCGATACCAGCCGCACGCCCTCCTCGAGCTCCACCAGCACGACGACGTATGGATACTCGAAGAACGGGAACTTCGGCTCGTGTGGCATCACGTAGCTGTACACCGTGCCGCGGCCCGACGACTCGACGGTGCCCCAGTCCAGGGAACGGCAGTGTGGGCACATCGGGCGCGGCGGGTGGCGCAGCTGCCCGCATCCGCCGCAGCGCTGGATCAGGAGTTTGTTGTCCCGCAGTCCGTTCCAGAAGAACTCGGTGTCCGGGGTGATGGCCGGGGCCAGTCGGGTCGCCATCAGCGCTCCGGCCTGAATCGCAGCACCCGGAATCGCTGCCTTCCCAGCACCTCGCCGTTCTGGTCGGTGTAGGTCGTCAGCCAGGTCAGAAAGAATCCGGTGCCCAGCGCCGTCTTCTTCTCCTCGGAAACCGATTCGTACACCGTCGTCGCGCTGATGACGTCGCCCAGTCGCGGGTAGCGCTCGATCTCGAACTCCGAGTTGGTCGCCACCGTGCTGGTGTAGCCCGCCTCGTCGAGGAACGCCGTTGGGTTGCTTTTGATCTCGATGGGCGCGCCACCCCGCTCGCCGATGCCCTCCAGGAGCGGCGACGGCATCGTCCAGGTCTGCAGCATCACCGGCGGCGACACGATGCCGCCGAACCGCGACCTCTCGGCGAACTCCGGATCCAGGTAGACGGGGTTCATGTCGGCCATCGCATACGCCCAATGCCGGATCATCGGCTGGTTGACCGGATCCGGGGCCAGCGAGGGCTTTCCGGTGCCGCCGGTCGGCCGGCCGACGAGGGCCTTAACCTTGGCGCTGACGGTTTCTGAGTCGGTCACTGACGGCTGTCCTCCTATGTTGCGGTGGCGCGAAGGTCACGGGGAGCGCGCGGCATGCCCAGTCCGGCCATGGCAATGATGTCACGCTGAATTTCGTTGGCGCCGCCACCGAACGTATTGATGACCGCCCATCGGTACGCGGTTTCCAGCGCACCCCTTAACGGCGCGTCGGTCCCGCGGCGTACCCCGTTGTGGTCGAGCACTTCCAGCAGCTGGCGGGCGACCTGCTGGGTCAGCTCGGTGCCAAACACCTTGGCGGCGGAGGCTTCTCCCATCGAGAGCACGCCCTTCGTCATGGCCGCATTCACCCGCAGATTGACCAATTTATACGCCGCGACCTGGGCCTCAACCCGGGCCAGAGCGAGCTGCACCCACGGCTGGTCGATGACGCGCCCACCATCGAGCTCGGCGACCGCGGCCCACTCCAGCGTCTTCTCGAACAGCGGCTCGAGCGCGCCAAGGTTGCCCAGGGCCGCCCGCTCGAAGTTCAACTGCGTGGTGATCAGCTGCCAGCCCTGGTTCTCGCCACCCACGAGCGCGCTGGCCGGGACCCGAACGTTGTCGTAGAACGTATAGAAGGTGGAGATGCCCGGCATGGTGTGCAGCGGCTGCCAGGAGAACCCGGGCGACGAGGTGGGCACGATCAGGATGGAAATGCCCTTGTGCTTCTTGGCATTGGGATCGGTGCGGGCGGCCAGCCAGATGTAGTCGGCGTAGGCGGCGCCGCTGGTGAACATCTTCTGGCCGTTGATCACGTATTCGTCGCCGTCGCGTACCGCGGTGGTGCGCAGCGAGGCCAGGTCGCTTCCGGCTCCGGGCTCGGAGTAGCCGATCGCGAATTCGACGCTGCCGTCCAGGATCGCGGGCAGGAACCTCTGCTTCTGTTCCTCGGTGCCGCACTGCATCAGCGTCGGCCCGACGGTGTTGAGCGTCACCAGCGGGATCGGGGCATTGACGCGCTGTGCCTCCTCGGAGAAGATGAACTGCTCGATCGCCGAGAAGCCGCGTCCGCCATACTCTTTGGGCCAGCCGACGCCCAACAGGTCGGCCGCGGCCAGCGCCCGCACGCACTCGCGCACTTCGGGGCCGCCTTCCATGCGCGCGCTGAGTGCGAGGCTACGTTCGGGTGTCATCACCTCTTCCAGCGCGGCGCGGATCTCGGCGCGCAGCCGCTCCTGCTCGGGCGAGTATTCCAAATCCATCAGGCCCCCAGCCGTACCGGCATCCGCTTGACCCCGGGCACCATCGTGGCGCGCATCCGGTCGACCGCACCCACCAGCTCGAGCCTGGGGAAGCGGCGCAGCAGCTCGTCGAACATCACGCATGCCTCCAGCCGGGCCAATTGCGCACCCACACAGGAATGCTCGCCGCACCCGAACGCGATGTGCGGGTTGGGATGCCGGGTAACCCTGAACTCCTCGGAGTCGGCGCCGAATATCTCCTCGTCCCGGTTGGCGGACCCGTAGAGCATCACCACCACGTCGCCCTCCGCGATCCGCTGGCCGCGGATCTCGACGTCGGTCGTCGCGGTGCGCGCCATGTGGACCACGGGGCTGGTCCACCGCAGCATCTCCTCGACGGCGCCCGGGATCAGCGTCGGATCGTCGGCCAGCAGGCGGCATTGGTCGGGGTGAGCGATCAACGCCAGCGTGCCCAGCGCGATCAGGTTGCGGGTGGTTTCGTTGCCGGCCACCAGCAGCAGGTAGGCGAAATTCAGCAGGTCTTCGTCGGTCAGCCGGACGCCGTCGATCTCCGCGCCGGCCAGCACCGACAGCAGGTCGTCCCGCGCGTCCACGCGCCTGGCGGCGATCAGCTTCTGGAAGTACTCGTAGAGCTGCCCCATGGCGACCAACGGGTCCAGCTCGATCTCGGGGTCGGCCGTGCCGGTGGCCGCGTCCGACCACGCCCGGAACTGCTCCCAGTCATCCGCCGGGGCACCGATCAGCTCGGCGATCATCCGGGTGGGAAGCGGGGCGGCGATCTCATCGGCGAACTCGTGCACGGAATCCGGCTCGATGCCGTCGAGAATCCCCCGCACGATCTCGCGGATCTTGGGCTCCAGCACGGCGACCCGCCGCCGGGTGAAGCCCGAGTTGATCAGCTTGCGCAGCTGCCGGTGCCGCGGCGGGTCGGTGAAGATGAGGTTGCCCTCCTGCACCGCGTTTCCCATCTGCGGATCGGGGATGGTGATGCCCCGGGTTGAGGTGAACGTGGCCGGGTTGGTCGACACGAACCGGATGTCCTCGTACTTCAGCAGCGCCCAGAAGTTGGTGACGTCGTTCCAGCACACCGGCGCGGTCGCGCGCAGCTCGCGGTACGCCGGATACGGATCGCCCGCATAGAAGTCGGGGGAATGCAGTGGAAAGGTGGTCCGCACGGCGACCTCCCTGGCAGGCAATCCGACACATTGACGCAATGTGTCTTGCGGCCTTGTGTCTACCCCGCGCCGTCCATCTCTGTCAATAGCGCCGCGATACGCCGAAATAGCGTGTAATTCGCATGCTTCGTGATTGACGACGCTCAGCCATGGGTGTACACCAAGTGGTTAGATGACCGACGTTCGGGTGAGGAAACGCATGACCGAGCTACAAACTCCGGGAACTCTTGTCGACACCTACCAGCTCTACATCGATGGGAGATGGGTCGAGCCGGAGGACGGTCGCTACGACGACATCAACCCGGCCACCGAGCAGTCCATCGGCACCGCGCCGGACGCCAGCGTCGCCCAGGTGGGCGCGGCGATCGAGGCCGCGCGCCGGGCGTTCGACAGCGGGCCGTGGGGCCGCATGGGCCCCGACGAGCGGGCCGGCTGCCTCAACCAGCTCGGTGGGGCTCTGCTCGAGCACGCCGACGAGATCTTCGCGCTGTCACAGGTCGAATGGGGTTGCGTCGCAGTCGAGCGCATGATGCAAATCGACGGCGCCGGCTACATGTCCATGCATGCGGCCCAGCTCGCCACGAAGTTGGTCGATGAGCCGGTCACCGGGATCGGCGCCGGGACGACGTTGCTGCGCCGCGAGCCGCTCGGAGTCGTATCGATCCTGACGCCGTGGAACTTCCCGCACTGTCTCAACGTGATGAAGGTGAACAACGCGCTGGCCGCGGGCAACACCGTCGTGCTCAAGCCCTCGCCGCTGACGCCGCTCGCGGGCCTGGCGCTGGCGCGCATCATCGACGAGGAGACCGACATTCCGCCGGGCGTGGTCAATGTGGTCACGCCCTCGGGGCTCGAGGCCGCCAAGTCGCTCACGACGGATCCGCGCATCGACATGATCAGCTTCACCGGGAGCTCGGTGGTCGGGTGTGAGGTCATGCGGGCCGCGGGCGACGCCATGAAGCGGCTGTTGCTGGAGTGCGGCGGGAAGTCGGCGAGCATCATCCTCGACGACACGCAGCTGACCGACGAGATGCTGCGTCAGATGCTGTTCGATTGCTGCTCGTTGCACGCCGGGCAGGCCTGCATCCTGCACAGCCGGTTGCTGCTTCCCGATTCCTTGCACGACGACGTCGTCGACCGGCTCGTCGCGCTCGCCCGCGAGGTCAAGGTCGGGGACCCCAGGGACCCGACGGTGGAGATGGGGCCGCTCATCAGCGCGGCGCAACGCCAGCGTGTGCAGGCCCACGTCGACGGTGCGGTCAACGATGGAGCGAAGCTGGCGACCGGCGGCGGCCGCCCGGCCGGCCTGGAGACCGGCTTCTACTTCGAACCGACGATTCTCACTGGCGTGCAACCGGATTCGACGATCGCGCAGGAGGAAGTGTTCGGGCCCGTGCTGTCGGTGCTGCGCTACCGCGACGACGACGACGCCGTGGCGATCGCGAACAACTCATGCTACGGGCTTTCCGGCGCCGTGTGGGGCACCGACGTCGACCGGGCCGTCTCGGTCGCCCGGCGCATGCGCACCGGTCAGGTCGCCGTCAACGGCGTCGGGCCCGGTGATGCGCCGTTCGGCGGCTTCAAGCTGAGCGGGTTCGGCCGGGAGAGTGGCGGAATCAGCGGACTGCACCAGTACATGGAAGTGAAGGCCATCGGAATCCCGGCATGACGGGACCCCTCGCCGGGCTCCACGTCGTCGAACTCGCCGGCGAGCTCTCAGGTCCTTACGCCGCAAAGCTTTTCGTGGACCTCGGAGCCGAGGTCACCAAGATAGAGCCGCCCGCCGGAGATCCGTTGCGCCGGTGGGGTCCGTTTCCGGGTGGAGTCCCCGACCCCCAGCGCAGCGGGTTATTCGAGTACCTCAACGCCGGGAAGCGCGGTGCCGCCATCGACCTGGCCCAGCCGGCCGCCCGCGAGCTCGTCGCGCGGGCGCACGTGGTCATCGAGGATTTCGGGCCGGGAATGCTGGAACGCCGGGGGCTGGGCCCGGAGGTCTTGAGCCGGCTGAACCCAAACCTGGTGTTGCTGCGGATCTCTGGATTCGGTCAGTGCGGACCCTGGCGGCAGCGGCAAGCCACACCCCTGACCGTGCAGGCGGCTTCGGGATGGATCAGCGCCCGGGACCCGGGCCGCCCACCGGTGCAGGTCGGCGCCCGCATCTCCGAGTACGTCGCGGGTGTTTACGGCGCGCTGGGTGCGCTGACCGCGTTGCGGCTGCCGCCCGCGGGCCGGGTCAGAGAGGTCGACGTCTCCCAGCTGGAGGCGCTGCTGTCGACGTTGCCCTATCCGATGCTGATGGCGCAGCGCATGAAAAGCCTTGGCCTGCCGCCGAACCTGCGGTCGGCGCCCATGCTGGGCGTCGTCCGGGCCGCCGACGGCTGGGTGGGCATCAACTGTCTGACCGGTCAGCACTGGCTGGACGTGTGCGCCATGCTCGGTCTGCCCGAGTACGGCGAGCAGCAGATCGCGATCATGATGGGCGGCCCGGAGCGCGATGAGTTCTTCCGCATGGCGGAGCCGTTGCTCGCCCAGCAGACCGTCGCCGAGATCGTGGAACTCGCTCAGGCCCTGCGCATTCCGGCCGCGCCGGTCAACGACGGGGCCACCGTGTCGGCCTGCCCGCAGTACACCGCGCGCGGTTTCTTCGTGTCATCCGGCGGGCCCGGCTGGTCGTTTCAACGCCCAGGGTCGCCGTTCCGTTTCGCGAAAACCCCGGTGCCCCAACCCCGTCCGGCGCCGAACCTGGGCGCGGGCGCCGGACCGTGGGCCACCGCGGCCCGCTCGCTCAATACGACCGAGGGGCCGCTGCCCTTTTCCGGACTGCGCGTCCTCGACCTGACCACGTTCTGGGCAGGCGCTTATCTAACCTGCTACCTGGGCGCGTTCGGCGCCGACATCGTCAAGGTCGAGTCGATCCAGCGACCGGACGGGCATCGCTACTCCGGTGCCTTCGCCTACGAGGGCGACGACTGGTACGAACGCAGCCCCATCTGGCAGGGCACCAACCTCAACAAGCGTGACCTCACCCTCGACCTGACCTCCGAGCGGGGCCTGGACATCGCCCGGCGGTTGGCCGCCGAGGCCGATGTGGTCGTGGAGAACTTCTCGCCCCGAGTGGTCGAGCAGTTCGGCCTGGACTACGACGCGCTGGTGGCGCTGAACCCCGACGTGATCGTTGTGCGGATGCCGGGATACGGCCTGCGGGGCCCGTGGCGCGACTACGTCGGGTGGGCGCTGAACTTCGAACAGACCTCGGGAATGTCGGCCGTGACCGGTTACCCCGACGGCCCGCCGTGCAACCCGCAGGGCCCCGCCGATCCCATCGTCGGCGTGCACGCGGCGGTGGCGCTGCTGGCCGCCCTCGAGCACAGGAGCCGCACGGGTGTGGGGCAGTTGATCGAGATCGCCCAGATCGAGGTCACCGCCTGCGTGACCGCCGAACCGGTGATCGAGTACTCGATGAACGGCGTCGTGCGTCCGCGGGAGGGCAACAGGC
>NZ_LZKH01000005.1:0-18359 GCF_001672745.1 Mycobacterium sp. E1386 | reverse complement strand
GAGCAGTTGGCCCCACAGCTCGCCGCGGTGCTGGCGCCGGTCCTCGGTGCCGATGTGGCGGTTGAGAACCTGCGCGCGTTGACCGGCGGCGCCAGCCGCTCCACGTGGGCCTTCGACGCCGTCGCCGGCGAGCGACACCACGCGCTGATCCTGCGCACCGGCGCGCCCGACGACGTGCACGCCGGCATGGAGCTGGAGGCGCGCGCCCAGGCCGCCGCCGCGGCGGCCGGCGCACCCGTCCCCCACGTCCTCATCGCCGACGATTCGCCAGCCGCCCTGGGCAATCCGTTTCTGATCTGCGACGAGATCGCGGGCGAGACGATCGTCCGGCGAATTCAGCGTCAGCTCGACGCCGGGGGCGGGCAAGCGGCCCGCGGGGAGCTGCTGCGGCAATGCGCGCAGGCCCTGGCGGCCATCCACCGCGCCGACCCGGACATTCCCGGTCTAACCCGCGAGGATCCGCTGACGCAGTGGCGCGACCGGCTCGACGCCATGGGTGACACCACGGCCACCTTCGAATGGGCGTTTCGCTGGCTGGGCGCCAACCGGCCGGAGCCGTCGGCGGACGTTCTGGTGCACGGGGACTACCGGATGGGAAACCTCATCGTCGACGGGTCCCGCCTCGCCGCCGTCCTCGACTGGGAACTGGTACACCGCGGCGACCCGTACGACGACCTGGCCTGGTTCTGCATCCGCGCCTGGCGCTTCGGCGCCCCGGCCAGCCTCGGCGCCGGCGGCCTCGGCAGCATCGAAAGCTTCCTGCGCGACTACGAGCAGGCCGGCGGGACCGGCGTCGACCGGCGGGCCTTTCACTGGTGGCTGGTGCTGGCCACGCTGCGATGGGGCGTCATCTGCCGCTACCAGGCGGAGCGGCACCTGACCGGTCAGTTCCGCTCGGTGGAGCTGGCCACGATCGGCCGGCGCGTGTGCGAGACCGAATGGGACCTGCTGGACCTACTCGAAGGAGCGCCGGGCGACGATGCGCGCCGCGCAGCGGCGCGAGGAGAAGCCAGGCAATCGGGGGACCTCTAATGATCGGCCCGTACGGCCGCCCGCTCGCCGCCGAACTGGTGGCCGCGGTGGCCGAATTCCTGGAGACCGACGTTCGGGCCGCGACCAGCGGGCAGGTCAACTTCCACGCCAGGGTGGCCGCCAACGCGCTGCGCATCGTCGAGCGCGAACTGCTCGACGAGAGCGAGGCCGAATCCGCTGCTGCGCTGGCCGAGCTCGGATTTGCCGACGAGGAGGAGCTGGCCGCCGCGATCCGGGCCGGCGCGATGGACGGCCGGGCCCTGGAGGTCACCGCCTGCCTGCGCACCCTGGTGCGCCGCCGGCTGGCAGCGGCCCACCCCGGATACGACGACGAAGATACCGAAGAATAGGAGCGAGCATGGCCGGTGCGAGCCCGGAAATCGTTGCCGACGCGGCAGACCGCCTGTTCACCGCGATCGAAAAGGGCGACTTCGCGGCGGTTGACCGGATGTGGAGCGACGACATCGCGGTGTGGCGAGTCGGCGCGCGGCGCGATGACGGCAAGGCCCGCGCGCTGCGGGTCATCGACTGGTTCATCACCGCGACCACCGAACGCCGTTACGAGATCCTGGACCGGCGGTTCTTCGAGGGCGGCTTCGTCCAGCAGCACATCCTGCACGCCACCGGTCGTGCCGGCCAATCGATCTCGATGCGGGTCTGCATCGTGATCAGGGTGGGCAGCGACGGCCGGCTCGACCGGATCGACGAGTACTTCGACCCCGCCGAGATCGCGCCGTTGATGGACTAGGAGTTAGATTCGCCACGAGAGATGGGGGTGCAGATGACGACTTTGGAAACGCTTCTGAACGATCCCGACCTGGCCGGCGTATGGACCCTCGTCCCCGACCGCTCGGAGATCACCTTCAAGGTCAGAAATATGTGGGGCCTGCTGAACGTCAAGGGCCGCTTCACCGAATTCAGCGGTGACGGCCAACTGACGGCGAAGGGGGCGGTTTTCGGCCGCCTCGACGTCCGCACCGCCTCCCTGGACACCGGGATCGGCCGTCGTGACAAGCACCTGCGCTCGGCCGACTTCTTCGACGTCGAGCGCTTCGGTGAAATCAGCGTCGTCGTCACCGCGGTCCACCCGACCAAAGGCAAGGCCGCAGACCTCCGCGCCGCCTTCACCATCAAGGGCATCACCGCGCCGCTGCCCCTGCCCGCCACGATCACCGAGCTCGATGACGGCTCGATCCGGATCGCCGGGGAAACCAAGGTGGACCGCACCCAGTTCGACCTGGGCTGGAACCGGCTCGGCATGATCGGCTCGACGGCGAAGGCGGCGGCCGAAGCCGTCTTCGTGCGGGCTGCCCAGTGAAGCCGGTGCGACACCAGTAGCATCTGCACCGTGTCGGACTCCAGCCCCGAATCCAGCGTTGCCCTGCGGATCCTGGTCTACAGCGATAACGCCAAGACCCGCGAACAAGTCATCCGGGCGCTGGGCAAGCATCTGCATCCGGACCTGCCCGAGCTGACCTACCTCGAGGTGGCGACCGCCCCGATGGTGGTACGCCAGATGGACGAGGGCGGCATCGACTTGGCCATTCTCGACGGGGAAGCCACCCCCACCGGCGGCATGGGAATCGCCAAACAGCTCAAAGACGAACTCGCCACGTGCCCACCGATCCTGGTGCTCACCGGCCGCCCGGACGACGCCTGGCTGGCGAACTGGTCGCGCGCCGAAGCCGCGGTGCCGCATCCCCTCGATCCCATCGTGCTGGGCCGCACGGTGCTCGGACTGCTCCGCACACCCACGCGCTAGCCCTTTCACCTGCGGCAATACCGCGATCACCACCCCAACGACGGGTGCGAAACCGGCGTTGGCACTCCGCCGACCGGCCGTGGCGGCGAGCCAGCCGGTTGCGGCGACACAAAAACGAAGCGAATAGCCCCACCCCGACAAAACACAGCCGTCTTCGCGACGCTATGTTGTGAAGGTCACTGTGGTGGCCCGCAGTCCGGGTACATCACAGCAGCCCGGCCCCCGCCCGGCCGCCGCACCGGCGGCCCGTACGAGGAGATCTTGGACGAGTTGAACGTCTACATACCCATCTTGGTGCTCGGAGCGATAGCCGCGGCCTTCGCGGTGGGATCGGTGGTGATCGCGAGCCTGGCCGGCCCGACGCGCTACAACAAGTCGAAGATGGCGCCCTACGAGTGCGGGATCGAACCCACCGACAGTCCGGTCAGCGGCCCGCACGCGGCGAGCGGCCAGCGGTTCCCGGTGAAGTATTACCTGACCGCAATGCTTTTTATCGTCTTCGACATCGAAATCGTGTTCTTGTATCCATGGGCGGTCAGCTACGACGCGCTGGGAACGTTCGCGTTGGTCGAGATGGTGGTGTTCATGCTCACGGTCTTCGTGGCGTACGCCTATGTGTGGCGCCGCGGCGGCCTGACGTGGGATTGAGGTAGACGTGGGTCTCGAAGAACAGCTCCCCGGCGGGATTCTGCTGTCAACGGTGGAAAAGGTCGCCGGCTACGTGCGCAAGAACTCCTTGTGGCCGGCGACGTTCGGGTTGGCGTGCTGTGCCATCGAGATGATGGCAACCGCCGGGCCAAGATTCGACATCGCGCGGTTCGGCATGGAGCGATTCTCGGCGACGCCGCGGCAGGCCGATCTGATGATCGTCGCCGGCCGCGTGAGCCAGAAGATGGCGCCGGTGCTGCGCCAGATCTACGACCAGATGGGCGAGCCGAAGTGGGTGCTGGCCATGGGCGTGTGTGCGTCGTCCGGCGGGATGTTCAATAACTACTCGATCGTGCAGGGCGTGGACCACGTGGTGCCGGTGGACATCTACCTGCCCGGTTGCCCGCCGCGGCCGGAGATGTTGTTGCACGCAATCCTGAAGCTGCACGAGAAGATTCAACAGATGCCGCTGGGGGTCAACCGCGAAGAAGCCATCGCCGAGGCCGAGCAGGCGGCGCTGTCGGCCCGGCCCACGATCGAGATGCGCGGGCTGCTGCGATGAGCTCGCCCGACCAAAACCCCCAAGAGGCGATCAGCCAGGCCGACGAAGAAGTGATCGACGTGCGCCGCGGCATGTTCGGCGCCAAGGGCTCGGGCGACACGTCCGGCTACGGGCGCCTGGTGCGCGAGGTCATGCTTCCCGGCAGCAGCCCCCGACCCTACGGCCGCTACTTCGACGAGGTGGTCGACACGCTGGCCGAGGCATTGAAAAGCGCGGGCGTCGAATTCTCCGATGCGATAGAGAAAGTCGTGGTGTACCGCGACGAGCTGACCCTGCACGTGCGCCGCGAAGCGCTGCCCCGGGTCGCCCAGCATCTTCGCGATGAGCCGGGGCTGCGTTTCGAGATGTGTCTGGGTGTCAGCGGGGTGCACTACCCCCACGAGACCGATCGCGAACTGCACGCGGTGTACCCGTTGCAGTCGATCACACACAATCGCCGCGTCCGCCTGGAAGTGGCTGCGCCGGACAGCGATCCGCACATCCCTTCGCTGTTCGGGATCTACCCGACCACCGACTGGCACGAGCGCGAAACCTACGACTTCTTCGGCATCATCTTCGACGGGCACCCGTCGCTGACCCGCATCGAGATGCCCGACGACTGGCATGGCCACCCGCAGCGCAAGGACTACCCCCTCGGCGGCATCCCGGTGGAATACAAGGGAGCCCAGATTCCCCCGCCCGACGAGCGGAGAGCGTACAACTGATGAGCACAATCACCGACTCGACGCACGACGGCGGCGGCCCGGAAGGCCCGGAGACCGTCTTGGTCGCCGGCGGACAGGACTGGGAACAGATCGTCGAGGCCGCCCGCAAGGCGGACCCCGGCGAACGGATCGTCGTCAACATGGGTCCCCAGCACCCGTCCACCCACGGGGTGTTGCGGCTGATCCTGGAGATCGAGGGCGAAACGGTCACAGAGGTTCGCTGCGGAATCGGCTACCTGCATACCGGGATCGAGAAGAACCTCGAATATCGGTACTGGACGCAGGGGGTCACCTTCGTGACCCGAATGGATTACCTGTCACCGTTTTTCAACGAGGCCGCGTACTGCCTGGGCGTGGAGAAACTGCTCGGCATCACCGATCAGATACCGGAGCGGGTCAACGTCATCCGGGTGATGATGATGGAGCTCAACCGGATCTCCTCGCATCTGGTCGCACTCGCTACCGGCGGCATGGAATTGGGCGCCATGACCCCGATGTTCGTCGGTTTCCGCGGCCGCGAGATCGTGCTGACCCTGTTCGAGAAGATCTCCGGGTTGCGGATGAACAGCGCCTACATCCGGCCGGGCGGCGTGGCGCAGGATCTGCCGCCGGGCGCGGAGAAAGACATCGCCGACGCCCTCAAGCCGCTGCGCCAGGTGCTGCGCGAAATGGGCGGTCTGCTCAACGAGAACGCCATCTGGAAGGCCCGCACCCAGGACATCGGCTACCTGGACCTGACCGGTTGCATGGCGCTCGGCATCACCGGGCCGATTCTGCGCGCCACCGGGTTGCCGCACGATCTGCGCAAGAGCGAACCGTACTGCGGATATGAAAACTACGAATTCGACGTGATGACCGCCGACACGTGTGATGCTTACGGGCGCTACATGATTCGCGTGAACGAGATGTGGGAGTCGATCAAGATCGTCGAGCAGTGTCTGGACAAGTTGAAGCCGGGCCCGACCATGATCGAGGACCGCAAGATCGCCTGGCCGGCCGACCTGAAGGTGGGCCCGGACGGGATGGGTAACTCACAGGAGCACATCGCCAAGATCATGGGCGGCTCGATGGAGGCCTTGATCCACCACTTCAAGCTGGTCACCGAGGGCATCCGGGTTCCGGCGGGCCAGGTCTACACCGCGGTGGAGTCACCGCGCGGGGAGCTGGGCGTGCACATGGTGAGCGATGGCGGCACCCGCCCCTACCGGGTGCACTACCGGGACCCCTCGTTCACCAATCTGCAGTCGGTCGCCGCGATGTGCGAGGGCGGGATGGTGGCCGACCTGATCACCGCGGTCGCCAGCATCGACCCGGTCATGGGCGGGGTGGATCGGTGACCGGCCCCCAAGGACAGCCGGTGTTCATCCGGCTCGGACCACCGCCGGAGGAACCCAACGCGTTCGTGGTTGAGGGTGCGCCGCAATCGTATTCGGCCGAAGTGCGGGCGCGGCTGGAGGTCGACGCCAAGGAGATCATGGGCCGCTACCCCAATAAGCGCTCGGCGCTGCTGCCGTTGCTGCACCTGGTGCAGGCCGAGGACTCCTACCTGACCCCGGCCGGTTTGGAGTTCTGCGGTGAGCAGCTGGGCCTGACCGGTGCCGAGGTGTCGGCGGTGGCGAGCTTCTACACGATGTATCGCCGCGGACCCACCGGCGATTACCTGGTCGGTGTCTGCACCAACACGCTCTGCGCCATCATGGGCGGCGACGCCGTATTCGACGCCCTGAAGGAACATTTGGGCATCGGCAACGACGAGACAACCCCCGATGGCTCCGTCACCCTGCAACACATCGAGTGCAACGCCGCCTGTGACTACGCGCCGGTGGTGATGGTCAACTGGGAGTTCTTCGACAATCAGACACCGGAGTCGGCCCGCGAGCTCGTCGACTCGTTGCGCTCGGGCACGCCCAAGCCGCCCACGCGCGGCGCCCCGCTGTGCGCCTTCCGCGAGACGTCACGCATCCTGGCCGGCCTGCCCGATGAGCGCCCCGACCAGGGTCAGGGCGGTGCGGGTGAGGCCACGCTGGCGGGGCTGAAGGTGGCGAAGGAAAACGGCATGCGGGCGCCCACCCCGCCGGGAGGCCAGTCATGACCAGCTCGCAGGCCACGCCGCTCACCCCGGTCATCAGCCGGTTCTGGGACGATCCCGAGTCGTGGACCCTTGAGACGTACCGCCGTCACGACGGCTACGAGGGGATGAAGAAGGCGCTGGCGATGGCGCCCGACGACGTGATCGCCATGGTCAAGGACTCCGGGTTGCGCGGGCGCGGTGGCGCCGGCTTCTCGACCGGAACGAAGTGGTCGTTCATCCCGCAGGGCGACACCGGTGCGGCCGCCAAACCGCACTACCTGGTGGTCAACGCCGACGAGTCGGAACCCGGTACGTGCAAAGACATTCCATTGATGCTGGCGACGCCGCACGTGCTCGTCGAGGGCGTCATCATCGCCGCCTACGCGATCCGGGCCAGCCACGCGTTCATCTACGTGCGCGGGGAAGTTCTGCCGGTGCTGCGCCGCCTGCAGAACGCGGTGGCCGAGGCTTACGCCGCCGGATACCTGGGCCGCGACATCAACGGGTCCGGCTTCGACCTGGAGCTGGTGGTGCACGCGGGCGCCGGCGCGTACATCTGCGGCGAGGAGACCGCGCTGCTGGATTCGCTGGAAGGCCGGCGGGGCCAGCCGCGGCTCCGGCCGCCCTTCCCCGCGGTGGCGGGACTCTACGGCTGCCCCACGGTGATCAACAACGTCGAGACGATCGCCAGCGTGCCGCCCATCGTCCTCAACGGTGTCGACTGGTTCCGGTCGATGGGCAGTGAGAAATCGCCTGGCTTCACGCTGTATTCGCTGTCCGGGCATGTCGCCCGGCCCGGCCAGTACGAGGCGCCGCTGGGTATCACGTTGCGCGAGTTGCTCGCCTACGCCGGCGGGGTGCGGGCCGGGCACCGACTGAAGTTCTGGACGCCCGGCGGGTCGTCCACCCCGCTGCTCACCGACGAGCACCTCGACGTGCCGTTGGACTACGAGGGCGTGGGCGCGGTCGGCTCCATGCTGGGCACCAAGGCGCTGGAGATCTTCGACGAGACCACCTGCGTGGTGCGAGCCGTGCGCCGCTGGACGTACTTCTACAAACACGAATCGTGCGGGAAATGCACCCCCTGCCGGGAGGGCACCTTCTGGCTCGACCAGATCTACGAGCGGCTGGAAACCGGCAAGGGCACCAACGAGGACATCGACAAGCTGTTGGACATCTCCGACACCATCTTGGGAAAGTCCTTCTGCGCGTTGGGCGATGGCGCCGCCAGCCCGGTGATGTCGTCGATCAAGTACTTCCGCGACGAATACGTGGCGCACGTCGAAGACGGTGGCTGCCCGTTCGACCCCCGAGATTCCATGCTGAACGGAAAGGCCTGACACTTTGACCAGTGCCGCCAAAACCGAGACCGGAGACGAGGTACGTCCGCCGGAGATGGTCACGCTGACCATCGACGGCAACGAAATCAGCGTGCCCAAAGGCACATTGGTGATCCGTGCGGCCGAGTTGATGGGTATCCAGATCCCGCGGTTCTGCGACCATCCGCTGCTCGAGCCGGTCGGCGCGTGCCGGCAGTGCCTGGTTGAGGTTGAGGGGCAACGCAAGCCGATGGCATCGTGCACCACCGTCGCCACCGAAGACATGGTCGTGCGCACGCAGCTCACGTCGGAAGCCGCCGACAAGGCCCAGCACGGTGTGATGGAGCTGCTGCTCATCAATCACCCGCTGGACTGCCCGATGTGCGACAAGGGCGGCGAGTGCCCGCTGCAGAACCAGGCGATGTCCAACGGCCGCGCCGATTCCCGCTTCACCGACGTCAAGCGGACCTTCGCCAAGCCGATCAACATCTCCGCGCAGGTGCTGCTGGATCGCGAGCGCTGCATCCTGTGCGCCCGGTGCACGCGGTTCTCCGAGCAGATCGCCGGGGACATCTTCATCGACATGCAGGAGCGCGGCGCCCTGCAGCAGGTCGGCATCTATGCCAATGAGCCGTTCGACTCGTACTTTTCGGGCAACACGGTGCAGATCTGCCCGGTCGGCGCGCTGACAGGAACGTCCTACCGTTTCCGGGCCCGCCCCTTCGACCTGGTGTCCAGCCCCAGCGTCTGCGAACACTGCGCGTCCGGGTGCGCCCAGCGCACCGACCACCGCCGCGGCAAGGTATTGCGCCGGCTGGCCGGCGACGACCCGGAAGTCAACGAGGAGTGGAACTGCGACAAGGGCCGGTGGGCGTTCACCTACGCGACCCAGCCGGACGTGATCAGCACTCCCCTGATTCGCGACGCGGACGGCACGCTGGTGCCCGCGTCGTGGTCGCACGCGATGGCAACCGCGATTCGGGGCCTCGAGGCGGCGCGCGGGCGCACCGGTGTGCTGGTCGGCGGCCGGGCCACCTTGGAAGACGCCTACGCGTACTCCAAGTTCGCCCGAATCGTGCTGGACAGCAACGATATTGACTTCCGCGCTCGCCCGAACTCGGCCGAGGAAGCCGACTTCCTGGCGTCACGGATCGCGGGCCGGCGCGACGTCAGCTACGCCGATCTGGAATCGGCTCCGGTGGTGGTGCTGGTCGGGTTCGAGCCCGAAGACGAGTCGCCCATCGTGTTCCTGCGACTGCGCAAGGCCGCCCGCAAGCACGGGCTACCGGTGTACGCGGTTGCGCCGTTCGCCACCCGGGCGCTGGTGAAGATGTCCGGGCGGCTCATCAAAACCGTTCCGGGTACCGAAGCGGCGGCGCTGGACGGGCTGGCCACGGGAGAGGTGGGCGACCTGCTGTCCACCGCCGGCGCGGTCATCATGGTCGGCGAACGCCTGGCAACGGTGCCCGGCGGATTGTCCGCCGCCGCCCGGCTCGCGGACGCCACCGGTGCCCGGCTGGCGTGGGTGCCACGCCGAGCCGGCGAGCGGGGCGCGCTGGAGGCCGGCGCGCTGCCCGCCCTGCTGCCGGGTGGCCGCCCCCTCGACGACGAGACCGCCCGCGCGCAGATCGCCGCGGCGTGGCACGTCTCCGAATTGCCTTCCGCCGCAGGGCGTGACGTCGACGGCATCCTGGCCGCCGCCGCCGACGGGACGCTGGGCGCCCTGTTGGTCGGCGGTGTCGAACCCGACGACTTCGCCGACCCCGAAGCGGTGCTGGCCGCGCTGGACTCCGCCGGATTCGTGGTGAGCCTGGAGCTGCGGCGCAGCGCCGTCACCGACCGCGCCGACGTGGTGTTCCCCGTCGCGCCGACGGCGCAGAAGGCAGGGGCCTTCGTCAACTGGGAGGGACGCTACCGCCCGTTCGAACCGGCGCTGCGCTGGAGCAGCGAGCAAGCCAGCCAGTCCGACCACCAAGTGCTCGACGCGCTGGCCGACGAGATGGGCGTCTATCTGGGGCTGTCGACCGCTTCGGCGGCCCGCGCCGAACTCTCCGCGCTGGGCACCTGGGACGGCGGTTGGGCGACGGCCCCGGCCGTCGCGGCCCCGGCCGGGAACCGGCCCGAAAAAGGACAAGCGGTGCTGACCGGGTGGCGGATGCTGCTGGACAACGGCCGGATGCAGGACGGCGAGCCGCATCTGGCCGGGACCGCGCGCAAGCCCGCGGTGCGGCTGTCGGCCGACACGGCCGCCGAGATCGGCGCCGCCGACGGTGACGCGGTCACCGTCAGCACGGCGCGCGGATCGATCAGCCTGCCGCTGATCATCACCGACATGCCCGACCGGGTGGTGTGGCTCCCGCTGAACTCCCCGGGCTGCGCCGTCCACCGGCAGCTGGGCGTAACCCTGGGCAGCACAGTGAAAATCGGAGTGGGCTCATGACGACGAACTCCTTGACCGCCTTCGGACACGACACCTGGTGGCTGGTGCTGGGCAAGGCGCTGGCCATCTTCGTGTTCCTCATGCTCAACGTGCTGGTCGCGATTTTGCTCGAGCGAAAGATCCTCGGCTGGATGCAGCTGCGGCCCGGACCGAACCGCGCGGGGCCGTGGGGCGTCCTGCAGAGCCTGGCCGACGGAATCAAGCTGGCACTCAAGGAAACCATCACGCCGGGCGGCGTCGACAAGTTCGTCTACTTCGCGGCGCCGGTCATCTCCACCATCCCCGCGTTCACCGCGTTCGCGTTCATCCCGTTCGGGCCGGTGGTGTCGGTGTTCGGGCACCGCACTCCGCTCCAGCTGACCGACCTCCCGGTGGCGGTGCTGTTCATCCTGGGGCTCTCGGCGATCGGCGTGTACGGCATCGTGCTGGGCGGCTGGGCGTCCGGGTCGACCTACCCGCTGCTGGGCGGGGTGCGCTCCACCGCGCAGGTCATCTCCTACGAGGTGGCGATGGGGCTGTCGTTCGCGGCGGTGTTCCTCTACGCCGGCTCGATGTCGACGTCGCAGATCGTCGCGGCGCAGGACCGGGTCTGGTACGTGTTCCTGCTGTTGCCGTCGTTCGTCATCTACCTGATCTCCATGGTCGGTGAAACCAACCGCGCGCCATTCGATTTGCCCGAGGCCGAGGGCGAGCTGGTCGCCGGCTTCCACACCGAGTACTCGTCGCTGAAGTTCGCGATGTTCATGCTGGCCGAGTACGTCAACATGATGACGGTCTCGTCCCTGGCGACGGTCCTGTTCTTCGGCGGCTGGCATGCGCCCTGGCCCATCAACATGTGGGCCGGCGCCAACACCGGGTGGTGGCCGCTGCTCTGGTTCACCGCCAAGATGTGGACGTTCCTGTTCATCTACTTCTGGCTGCGGGCCTCGCTGCCCCGGCTGCGCTACGACCAGTTCATGGGGCTGGGCTGGAAGCTGCTGATCCCGGCCTCACTGGTCTGGGTGTTGATCGCGGCGGTGATCCGCACCCTGCAGAACCAGGGGTACGCGCACTGGACCCCGCTGCTGGTCGCCTGCAGCATCGTGTTCGCGACGGCGCTGGTGCTGTTGTTGCGAAAACCGTTCGCCACGCCCAGTATTCGCGCGCTGGAGCGACAGCTCCGCCGCGAGGCCAAGCAATTGCCTGCCGGGCAGTCCCCCACACCGGTATTCCCGACACCGCCGCTGCCGATGAAGTCCCTGGCGGCCGCGAGCAAGGAGAAAGCACGTGGCTAAGTTCCTGGATGCCGTGGCCGGATTCGGCGTGACGTTCGGCTCGATGTTCAAAAGGCATGTCACCGAGGAGTATCCGGAGAAGCCGGGCCCCGTCGCGCCGCGCTATCACGGCCGTCACCAGCTCAACCGTTACCCCGACGGCCTGGAGAAATGCATCGGGTGCGAGCTGTGCGCCTGGGCCTGCCCGGCCGACGCGATCTACGTCGAGGGCGCGGACAACACCGAGGAGCTCCGGTATTCGCCCGGGGAACGCTACGGCCGGGTCTATCAAATCAACTACCTGCGTTGCATCGGCTGCGGCCTGTGCATCGAGGCGTGCCCGACCCGGGCGCTGACGATGACCAACGACTACGAGATGGCCGACGACAACCGCGCCGACCTGATCTACGAAAAGGACCGGCTGCTGGCGCCGCTGCTGCAAGACATGCTCGCGCCGCCGCACCCCCGGGCGCCGGGCGCCACCGACAAGGACTACTACCAGGGCAACGTCACCGCGCATGGCCTGCGCGAAGCCGAGAAGGCCGGGGAATCCCGGTGACTGGGGTGACCGGCCAGCTCCTGGCTTCGAATCTGGCTTCGGAGACGATCGTCCGCACCTCCACCGGCGAGGCGGTGACGTTCTGGGTGCTGGGAGCCCTGGCGCTGATCGGGGCGATCGGGGTGGTGCTCGCGGTCAACGCCGTGTACTCGGCGATGTTCCTGGCGATGACGATGATCATCCTCGCGGTGTTCTACATGATTCAGGACGCGCTGTTTCTGGGCGTCGTCCAGGTCGTGGTCTACACCGGCGCGGTGATGATGCTGTTCCTGTTCGTGCTGATGCTGATCGGCGTGGACTCCGCGGAATCTCTGAAGGAGACGCTGCACGGCCAGCGCATCGCCGCCGTCCTGGCCGGCGTGGGTTTCGGCGTCCTGCTGATCGCCGCCATCGGCGCCGCCGCGACCGGCGGCTTCGCGGGGCTGACCACCGCCAACGCGAACGGCAACGTGGAAGGGCTTGCCGCGCTGATCTTCTCCCGGTACGTCTGGGCGTTCGAACTCACCAGCGCGCTGCTGATCACCGCGGCCATTGGGGCGATGGTGCTGGCACATCGCGAGCGCTTCGAGCGCCGCAAGACGCAGCGGGAGCTCTCGCAGGAGAGGTTCCAGTCCGGTCGGCACCCCACCCCGATGCCCAGCCCCGGCGTCTACGCGCGCCACAACGCCGTCGACGTGGCCGCGCTGCTGCCGGACGGTTCGTACTCGGAGCTGTCGGTGTCGCCTATCTTGCGCAGCCGCGGCGCTGACGGTAAGCAAACTCCCTCCCGTGAGGCGAGCCCCTCCCTAACCCAAGGCGGCACCTCATGAATCCGGCCAATTACCTTTACCTTTCGGCCCTGCTGTTCACCATCGGGGCCTCGGGTGTGCTGTTGCGACGCAACGCCATCGTGATGTTCATGTGCGTCGAGCTGATGCTGAACGCGGTCAACCTGGCGTTCGTCACGTTCGCGCGGATGCACGGCCACCTGGACGGGCAGATGATCGCGTTCTTCACGATGGTGGTGGCCGCGTGCGAGGTCGTCGTCGGCCTGGCGATCATCATGACGATTTTCCGTGCCCGCAAATCGGCGTCGGTCGACGACGCGAACCTACTCAAAGGCTGACATCGCCAATATGGGGCCAACATGACTCACTACACCTGGCTGCTGGTGGCACTGCCGCTGGCGGGTGCCGCGATCCTGTTGTTCGGCGGGCGACGCACCGACGCGTGGGGCCACTGGCTGGGCTGCGCCACCGCCCTCGCGGCGTTCGGCGTCGGCCTGAGCCTGCTGAACGAGCTGCTCGGCCGCGCCGCGGACGACCGCGTGATCCACCAGACGGTGTTCACCTGGATCCCGGTCGGCCAACTGCAGGTGGACCTCGGCCTGCAGATCGACCAGCTCTCGGTCTGTTTCGTGCTGCTGATATCGGGCGTCGGGTCGCTGATCCACATCTATTCGGTCGCCTACATGGCCGAAGATCCGGACCGCCGAAGGTTTTTCGGCTACCTCAACCTGTTCCTCGCCTCGATGCTGCTGCTGGTGGTCGCCGACAACTACGTGGTCCTCTACGTCGGCTGGGAAGGCGTGGGCCTGGCCTCCTACCTGCTGATCGGGTTCTGGTACCACAAACCCACGGCCGCGACCGCCGCCAAGAAGGCATTCGTGATGAACCGCGTCGGGGACGCCGGGCTGGCCCTGGGAATGTTCTTGATGTTCAGCACCTTCGGCACGCTCTCCTACGCCGGGGTTTTCGGCGGTGCACCGGCCGCCAGCCGCGGCGCGCTGACGGCGATGGGGTTGCTGCTGCTGCTGGGCGCCTGCGCCAAGTCGGCTCAGGTCCCGCTGCAGGCCTGGCTTGGTGACGCCATGGAGGGCCCCACCCCGGTGTCCGCGCTGATCCACGCCGCCACCATGGTGACCGCCGGCGTCTACCTCATCGTGCGGTCCAACCCGCTCTACAACCTGGCCCCCGATGCTCAGACCGCCGTCGTCGCCGTCGGCGCCGTCACGTTGTTGCTCGGGGCGTTCATCGGCTGCGCCAAGGACGACATCAAGCGCGCGCTGGCGGCGTCCACGATGAGCCAGATCGGCTACATGGTGCTGGCCGCGGGATTGGGCCCGGCCGGTTACGCGTTCGCCATCATGCATCTGCTCACCCACGGCTTCTTCAAGGCGGGTTTGTTCCTCGGCTCCGGCGCGGTGATCCACGCGATGCACGAGGAACAGGACATGCGCCGCTACGGTGGCCTGCGCGCGGCGCTGCCGATCACCTTCGCCACCTTCGGCCTCGGGTATCTGGCGATCATCGGCGTGCCGCCGTTCGCGGGCTTCTTCTCCAAGGACGCCATCATCGAGGCGGCACTGGGCGCCGGCGGCGTCCGCGGCTATGTGCTGGGCGGGGCCGCGCTGCTGGGTGCGGGCGTCACGGCGTTCTACATGACCCGCGTGATGCTGATGACCTTCTTCGGCAAAAAGCGTTGGGCGCCAAACACCCATCCCCACGAGGCACCCGGCCTGATGACCTGGCCGATGATCCTGCTCGCTGTCGGCTCGGTGTTCTCCGGTGGCCTGCTGGCGTGGCGGGGCACCCTGCAACGCTGGCTCGAGCCGGTCGTCGGGAAGCACGAAGAGGTGACCCACGCCTTCCCCGCCTGGGCGAACACCGCCCTGGCGCTGGGCGTGGTCATCATCGGGATCGCGGTGGCCTACCGGTTGTACGCGAAAGCCGAAATCCCCAGGGTGGCGCCGCTTGCGGTGTCACCGCTCACCACGGCCGCCCGCAGGGACTTCTACGGCGACGCCTTCAACGAGGAG
Source organism: Mycobacterium sp. E1386 (assembly GCF_001672745.1). NCBI lineage: Bacteria > Bacillati > Actinomycetota > Actinomycetes > Mycobacteriales > Mycobacteriaceae > Mycobacterium > Mycobacterium sp. E1386. Next base: position 3,212 of record NZ_LZKH01000005.1, on the reverse strand, counting down.
GTGTTCATGCGCCCCGGCGCCGAACTGACCCAAGCGCTCGTCGACGTCGACAACGCCGGGGTGGACGGCTCCGTCAACGCGCTCGCCGCGCTGGTAAGCCGAACTTCGAATCGCCTGCGGGGGCTGCAAACCGGCTTCGCCCGCAACTACGCATTGTCGATGCTGACGGGCGCGGTCCTGGTGGTCGCGCTGATCCTGGCGGTGAAACTGTGGTGAAGAACCTTCCGTGGCTCAGCATCCTGTGGCTGGTGCCGCTGGCCGGCTCGGTGCTGGTCATCCTGCTGCCGCCGGGACTGCGCCGGCTCGCCAAGTGGACGGGCCTGGTCTTCGGCGTCCTGACGCTGGCGGTCGCGGTCGTCGTCACCCTCGGCTTCAAGTCCGGTGGCACCACCTACCAGTTCGTCGAAAGTCATTCCTGGATACCGGCGTTCGGCGCCACCTACTCGCTCGGCGTCGACGGCATCGCCGTGGTGCTGGTGCTGCTCACCGCGGTGCTGATCCCGGTGCTGCAGGTGGCCGGCTGGAACGACGGAGATGGTGACGACCCGTCGCACAGCGGCGAACGCAGCCCTCGCGGCGTGCACGCCTACGTCGCGCTGACGCTGGCCATCGAGTCGATGGTGCTGATCTCGGTGGTCGCGCTGGACGTACTGCTCTTCTACGTCTTCTTCGAGGCCATGCTCATCCCGATGTACTTCCTGATCGGTGGCTTCGGCGGTGGGGCAGGCCGGTCACGCGCTGCGGTGAAGTTCTTGCTGTACAACCTGTTCGGTGGGCTGATCATGCTCGCCGCCGTGATCGGGCTGTATGTGGTGACCGCACAGCACGGTTCGGGAACGTTCGACTTCCGGGAGATCGTCGCCGGCGTCGCCTCCGGCCGCTACGGTGCCGACTCCGCGGTGTTCAAGGCGCTGTTCCTGGGCTTCATGTTCGCCTTCGCCATCAAAGCGCCGCTGTGGCCGTTCCACCGCTGGCTGCCAGACGCCGCGGTGGAGGCCACCCCGGCCACCGCGGTGCTGATGATGGCGGTGATGGACAAGGTCGGCACCTTCGGCATGCTGCGCTACTGCCTGCAGCTGTTCCCCGGCGCCTCAACCTATTTCCGGCCGCTGATCGTCGTGCTGGCCGTCATCGGTGTCATTTACGGCGCGGTCGTGGCCATCGGGCAGACCGACATCATGCGCCTGATCGCCTACACCTCGATCTCGCACTTCGGGTTCATCATTCTGGGCATCTTCGTGATGACGAGCCAGGGGCAGAGCGGGTCGACGCTGTACATGCTCAACCACGGGCTGTCCACAGCGGCAGTCTTCCTGATCGCGGGCTTCCTGATATCCCGGCACGGCAGCCGGAAGATCGCCGATTACGGCGGGGTGCAGAAGGTGGCGCCGATATTGGCGGGGACGTTCCTCGTCTCGGCCATGGCCACCCTGTCGCTGCCCGGCCTGGCGCCATTCATCAGCGAGTTCCTGGTCCTGCTGGGCACTTTCAACCGGTACTGGCTGGCCGCCGCCTTCGGCGTCACCGCGCTGGTGCTGTCCGCCATCTACATGCTGTGGCTCTACCAGCGGATGATGACCGGACCGGTGGCGACCGGCAACGAGAAGATCGGCGACCTGCGGACGCGTGAATTGCTCGTCGTCGCACCGTTGATCGCGCTGCTGTTCGTCCTCGGGGTTTACCCGAAGCCGGTGCTGGACATCATCAACCCCGCCGTCGAGAACACCATGACCACCATCGGTCAGCATGATCCCGCGCCGAGCGTGCCGGCGGTCAACCGCGCACCCCGGACAGCCGAAGGACCGCGATAATGACCCTCCCCACCCCCAGCATCGAGTACTTCCTGCTCTGCCCGACGCTCATCGTGTTCGGCGTCGCCGTGGTCGGCGTCCTCGCGGAAGCGTTCCTGCCCAGGCGGATTCGATATGGCGCCCAGGTGACGCTGGCCCTGGCCGGTTGCGTCGCCGCCTTCGTCGCGGTGATCGCGGTGAGCCGCTCCGTCCCGGCCTCCGGCCGCGCGACGGTGCTCGGCGCGATGGCCGTCGACCGGCCGACCCTCTACCTGCAGGGCACGGTGCTGCTGGTCGCGGTGCTGGCGGTCATCTTCATGGCCGAACGCACGCAAGCCAAGGCGGACAGCAAGATCGTTGCCGGGGTGGGCGCCGCCGGGCCGGTCGGCCTGGATTCCTTCACCCCGCAGGCGTCCGCGGTCCCGGGCAGTGACGCCGAGCGTGACGCGGAGCGGGCCGGGGCCGCACAGACAGAGCTGTTCCCGCTGGCCATGCTGTCCGTCGGCGGCATGATGGTCTTCCCCGCATCCAATGACCTGTTGACGATGTTCGTTGCGCTCGAAGTTCTTTCGCTGCCGCTGTACCTGATGTGCGGCCTGGCCCGGCACCGGCGCCTGCTGTCGCAGGAGGCGGCGATGAAGTACTTCCTGTTGGGCGCCTTCTCGTCGGCGTTCTTCCTGTACGGCGTGGCGCTGCTGTACGGCGCGACCGGCACGCTGCTGCTGACCGGCATCCGGGACGCGCTGGCGGCGCACGGGGACACCTCGATGGCGTTGGTCGGTGTCGCACTGCTGTCCGTCGGCCTGCTGTTCAAAGTGGGTGCCGTGCCGTTCCATTCGTGGATCCCGGACGTCTACCAGGGCGCGCCCACGCCCATCACCGGGTTCATGGCGGCGGCTACCAAGGTCGCGGCCTTCGGCGCGCTGCTGCGGGTGGTCTACGTCGCTCTGCCACCCCTACACGATCAGTGGCGTCCGGTGCTGTGGACCATCTCGATCCTCACCATGGCGGTGGGAACCATCACCGCGGTGAACCAAACCGACGTCAAGCGGATGCTCGCCTACTCCTCGGTCGCCCATGTCGGGTTCATCCTCACCGGCGTGATCGCCGACAACCAGGCGGGCCTCTCGTCCACGCTGTTCTACCTGCTCGCCTACAGCTTCAGCACCGTCGGCGCGTTCGCCATCGTGAGCCTGATCCGCGACGCCGACGGCGTCGAGGACGCCACCCTGTCGCACTGGGCGGGACTCGGGCAGCGCTCACCGATTGTGGGCGTGATGTTTTCGATGTTCCTGCTGGCCTTCGCCGGCATCCCGCTGACGAGCGGGTTTGTCAGCAAGCTCGCCGTGTTCAAGGCCGCGGCGCAGGGCGGCGCGGCGCCGCTGGTGATCATCGGTGTGGTGGCCAGTGGGATCGCGGCCT
>NZ_LZKH01000004.1:0-693 GCF_001672745.1 Mycobacterium sp. E1386 | reverse complement strand
TCGGCGATACGCCGGGCGGCCTCGCCCTTGGTGATGCGCAACCGATCAGCCAGGCCCACCCGCAGCGAGCCACCCAACTCCGCGGGGCTGGCCTGGGCGTCGAGCTGGTTGATCAACGCATGCTGCGGAGCGCGCAGCCGGCGGTACACCCGTTCCACCCGCTCCATCGCGGCCAACCGCTCCGGGGTGGTCAGCACATCAAAAGACAACCCGCACAACCGGTCCACGTCGTCGTCGAGCGCGTCGAAAACCTCGACGATCTCCTCACGACCACTGACACCCATATCGCAACCCTACGAACGCCCACCGACAAAAACGGCCGCCATGTGACCACTGAAGCCAAAGTGACACAAAAGATTACGCATTAAGTGCAAGGCCGAACAGGGCCCGCCCTAGTCTCGAACGACGATGACCGTCTTGCCGGGCCGCCGGCCCGGGCGGCCGCCGCTTTCGAACGCCTCGCGCCCCCGCTCGAGCGGGAACGTCTCGGCGATCTGCACCCGCAGCTGTCCGCTGTCGACCAGCGACGCCAACTCGGCCAGCTGATCCCGATTCGGTGTGACGATGAAAAAGATTGCCGCGACGCCATATTCGTCGGCGGCGCCCGCGGGCGGGGGCGCCGACAGGGTGACCAGCCGCCCACCCGGGCGGAGCACCGGAAACGATCGCTCCAACGTCTCACCGCCGACGGTG
>NZ_LZKH01000003.1:0-527 GCF_001672745.1 Mycobacterium sp. E1386 | reverse complement strand
GGACGGCGCCGGCCTCACGCGTGCGTCGCTGGAATCGATCGCGGAGAACACGTCCGACGCCCAGGTGGCGCCGCTGCTGTGCGCGGCGATGGGCGGGACGCCCGCGGTGCTGGCGTACCGCGCCGTCAACACGCTGGACTCGATGATCGGCTATCGCTCGGTGCGTTACGCCCGATTCGGTTGGGCCGCAGCGAGATTGGATGATGTGGCTAACTACCTCGGCGCGCGGGCGACGGCGGTGCTGGTGGTGATGTTCGCCCCGTTTGTCAGCGGGTCGCCCTCGGGCGCGGTGCGGGCCTGGCGCCGTGATGCCGCCCGTCACCCCAGCCCCAACGCCGGTGTCGTCGAGGCGGCCTTCGCCGGGGCGCTGGGGGTCCGACTCGGCGGGCCGACCCAGTACCGCCACGAGTTGCAGATCCGGCCGACCCTGGGCGACGGACACCAGCCGACGGTGGCCGACCTGCGCCGCGCCGTGGCGCTGTCGCGGACGGTGCAAGCGGGCGCCGCGCTGCTGGCGGTGCTGCTGT
>NZ_LZKH01000002.1:0-1938 GCF_001672745.1 Mycobacterium sp. E1386 | reverse complement strand
CTCGAAGCAGTACCGGCGCTCGGCGTCCAGCTCCCGCTGCAGCCAGGCTTGATCGGGCCCGGTTGCGCGGCGCACGGAAACCTCACCCGCGGGTCCGACCACCTGGTAGGGCACCCCGTCCAGCTCCACGTAGGAGGTGCGCAGGATCTCGTGCCGCGAGACGACGTCACCGACGGCGGCGATCAGGGCGTCGATGTCCCATGGCCCGGTCAGTTTCGCGGCGAAGGGAATGTTGTTGACCCAGCTGGGCCCGTCGACGCGGTAGGCGAACCAGCTGCGCAGCTGCGAGGCCGACAGCGGCATCGGCTCGTCATGGGCGGTCGCGACCAGCCTGGGCCGCGACTGCCTGAGCTCACCGGCACTCAGCTGGTCAACCCGTTCCGCCAGCAAGCCCACGGTCGCGAGCTCGAAGACGTCACGGATGCCGAGCTCCACTCCGCAGTCCGAGCGGATCGCCGTGACCAGTTTGGTGGCCACCAGCGAGTGGCCGCCCAGGTCGAAGAACGAGTCGTCGACCCCAACCCGGTCGTGGCCGAGCAGCGCGGAAAACAGTGCGGCGATGCGGTATTCGGTCGGAGTCGCGGGGTCGCGGTATGCGGCCGCGGCCGCGATCTGCGGCTGGGGCAACGCGGCCCGGTCGATCTTGCCGTGCGCCGTGATCGGGATTTCGTCGAGCGCCACATAGGCGGCCGGCGTCATGTAGTCCGGCAGCGCGGCGGCCACCCGGGCGCGGATGCGCTCGACTTCAACGGTTTCCGGGCCACCGCCCTGGGCCGGCGTGACGTATCCCACCAGGCTCTTGCCCAAGCGCGGCAGGTCCATGGCCAGCACCACCGCTTGCCCGACGCTGGGGTCGACCGAGATGGCGGCGGCGATCTCGCCCAGCTCGATACGGAAGCCGCGGATCTTCACCTGCTCGTCGGCACGACCGACGAACTCGATATCCCCGTCGGCGTTCCGGCGGGCCAGGTCACCGGAGCGGTACAGCCGCCGGCCTGGGTTGAACGGATCGGCGACGAACCGTTCGGCCGTGAGTGCGGGCCTGCGGTGGTAGCCGTGGGCGACATGCGTTCCGCCGATGTAGATCTCGCCGATCACGCCCACGGGAACGGGCCGCAGCGCGTTGTCGAGGAGGTGTACCTGGGTGTTGATCTTCGGGCGCCCGATGGGTACCACCCGGGTGCCTTGGGCGCCTTCGACCGGGTAGCTGGTGCAGTTGACGACGGTCTCGGTCGGTCCGTAGAAGTTGTACAGCAGCGCGTCGAAGGTGGCGTGGAACTTGTCGGCGATCTCGCCCGGCAGGGCCTCCCCGCCGATCGGCACGCGCCGCAGGGTGCGCCACTGGCTGACCCCGGGCAGAGATAGGAACAGCCCGAGCAGTGACGGCACGAAATGCATTGAGGTGATGCCCTCGCGGCTCAACAGATCCGTCAGGTAGCCGATGTCGCGCAGCCCGTCGGGCCGCGGAATCACCAGGCGCGCACCCATGATCAACGTTCCGAAGATCTCACCCATGGACACGTCGAAGCTGGGCGACGCGACCTGCAGCAGCCGGTCGGTCTCGTCGACGCGGTACTCGTCACCGAACCAGACGAAGTATTCGGCGATGGGCGCGTGGGGCACCGGCACGCCCTTGGGCAGGCCGGTCGAACCCGAGGTGTAGATCAGGTAGGCGGTGTTGTGCGGGTCCAGCGGCCGCACCAGTTCGGTAGGCGCTCCAGCCGGGTAGCGCGACAGCCCGGTGACGGGCTCGCGCAGCACGAGCTTGGCGTCGGCGTCGCCCAGGATGAAGGTCAGCCGATCCTCGGGATAGGTGGGATCCACCGGCAGGTATACCGCTCCCGCCTTCAGCACGCCCAGCGCGGTGATGACCAATTCGGGTGACTTGTCCAGCAACACCGCGACCCGGTCCTCGGTGCCGATGCCCTGCTCGATCAG
>NZ_LZKH01000001.1:0-6425 GCF_001672745.1 Mycobacterium sp. E1386 | reverse complement strand
TCGCGAGGTCCATCGTCTCCCGGTTGGTGATGCCGCCGAGCAGGATCAGCGGCATGGTCAGCTCGGCGCGGAACAGCTTGGCGTGCCGCAACAGATAGGCCTCGCGGTAGGGGTACTCGCGCAGGAACTTCTTGCCCGTCATGCGCATGCCCCAACTCAGCGGCGGTTTGAACGCGCCGGCGAATTCCTTGAGCGGCGCGTCACCGTGGAACAGGTACATCGGGTTGACCAGCGAACTGCCCGCGGTGAGTTCGATCGCGTCGAGGCCACCGTCGTCCTGCAGCCACTTCGCGGTGGTCAACGATTCCTCGGTGGATATGCCGCCGCGGACGCCGTCGGTCATGTTGAGCTTGGCGGTCACCGCGATCGGCGTGCCCTCCTTTTCCACCGCGCGGCGCACCGCCATGACGATGCCGCGGGCCACCTTCGCCCGGTTTTCCAGCGATCCGCCGAACTCGTCGGCGCGGCGGTTGATCAGCGGGGACAGGAAAGCGCTCGCCAGGTAGTTGTGACCCAAGTGGATTTCAACCGCGTCGAATCCGGCCTCGATGGCCAGCCGCGCCGCGTTGGCGTGGCCCTCGATGACGTCGTTGATGTCGTCGCGGGTCGCCTTCTTGGCGAACCGCATCCCGATCGGGTTGAAGAACCGCACCGGCGCCAGCGCCCTGGCTTTGTTGGATTTGGCGTTGGCGACCGGACCGGCGTGGCCGATCTGCGCGCACACCGCCGCGCCCTCGGCGTGAATCGCGTCGGTGAGCCGGCGGAATCCCGGCACCGCCTCCGGGCGCATCCAGATCCCGTTGCCCTCGGTGCGGCCGCCGGGGGAGACGGCGCAGTAGGCGACGGTGGTCATGCCGACGCCGCCCGCCGCGGGCAGGCGGTGGTATTCGATCAGGTCGTCGGTCACCAAGGTGTCGGGCGTGCGGGCCTCGAAGGTCGCCGATTTGATGGTGCGGTTGCGCAGCGTGATCGGGCCGAGCTTGGCCGGGCTGAACACGTCCGGAGCGGTTGACATATCGGGAGCTTAATGGCGATCGCGAGCGCGGCGAAGCCGGGCGTGGCGGGTCGCCATCATCGATGTCTGCCAGACTGTCAGGCGTGGGCGCAATCACACTGGACGGCAAGGCCACCCGCGATGAGATCTTCGTCGACCTCAAACAACGGGTGGCCGCACTGACCGCGTCGGGTCGCACCCCCGGACTGGGCACCATTCTGGTCGGCGACGACCCCGGGTCGCAGGCCTATGTCCGGGGCAAGCACGCGGACTGCGCCAAGGTCGGCATCACGTCGATCCGCCGCGACCTGCCCGCCGACATCAGCACGGCGACGCTGGAAGACACCATCGACGAGCTGAACGCCAACCCCGAGTGCACCGGCTACATCGTGCAGTTGCCGCTGCCCAAGCACCTGGACGAGAACGCGGCACTGGAGCGCGTCGATCCGAACAAGGACGCGGACGGACTGCACCCGACCAACCTCGGCCGGCTGGTGCTCAGCGTTCCGGCACCGCTGCCCTGTACCGCGCGCGGGATCGTGCACCTGCTGCGGCGCTACGGCGTCGAGATCGCGGGGGCGCACGTGGTCATCATCGGCCGCGGCGTGACGGTCGGACGCCCGCTCGGGCTGCTGCTCACCCGCCGTTCCGAGAACGCCACGGTGACCTTGTGCCACACCGGAACTCGCGATCTGGCCGCGTACACCCGGCAGGCGGACATTGTCGTGGCCGCCGTCGGGGTGCCGCACATGCTGACCGCCGACATGGTGCGTGCGGGCGCCGCGGTCGTCGACGTGGGCGTCAGCCGCACCGACAACGGGTTGGTCGGCGACGTCCACCCCGACGTGTGGGAGGTCGCCGGCCACGTGTCGCCGAATCCCGGTGGAGTCGGCCCGTTGACCCGGGCGTTCCTGCTGAGCAACGTCGTCGAGCTGGCCGAGCGGCAATGAGCGCTAGGTCCCTCGTCAGGGCCCAGTGGCCAATCCTGCTGGTCGGCTTGACCTTTGCCACGGCGCTCGTGCTGGTGGGGGCCAGCTTCTGGCGGCGCGGTTCGCTGCTGATCGGTATCGGTGTCGGTCTGGCGGCGGCGCTGCGACTGGTGCTCTCCGATGATCGGTCCGGCCTTTTGGCGGTGCGCAGCAAGGGAATTGACTTCATCACCACCGCGACGGTCGCGGGGGCGATGGCCTACATCGCCTGGACCATCGATCCGCTGGGCACCCGTTAGATACCTGGCACCGCCGGGATCTGCCCGGCCATGCCGGGGATCTGGCCGTTCATGCCGGGGATCTGGCCGTTCATCCCGGGGATTTGTCCGTTCATGCCGGGGATCTGCCCGGCCATTCCGGGCATCTGCGGCACCGCACCGGACAGATTGCCGCTGGCCAGGTTTGCCATCTGCTCGGGACAGTAGGTCTGTATCGCGATGGTGGTGAACATGCGCGCCATCATGGGGGACATGCCCCGGCCCGACACGCTGGACGCGGCCGCCGCGAAGTTACCGCCCGGCTGGGCGAGCATCGGGCAGATGGATTGACCGACCGACATCGCATTTCCCGGCTCGCCGAAGTCGATGCCGGCGTGGTTGAGCGCGTCGATGAAGTTGTCGTCGGGGTTGTCCGCCCCGGCCGGAGCGGCGAACGCCGACGCCGCGGTGAGCAGGCCGGCGGCCACGGCCAGCAGGCGAACGGTCAGCGGCTGGTTCCGAAACACCCAGATCCAGTGATGCGTTCGTGAACGTGCCTTCATGCAGCCTCCCCCTCGTTCGTGGAGTGCGCCGGAAGCACTCGAATCACGTTACGAACTCTGAGCTATCACTGTCACGTTTGCGACACGGTGGGATAAAGCTTCGCACAATAAGCGTTTTGCGCGGCCGTCGCGGCCGCGGCGTCGCTTATTGGGCCGATGCGTGCCGTCAAGCCCCGCGGCGGATCGAGGCCACACTGTGATCTGACACGGCCGTAAGCTCCGGGCTTTTCGGTGAGAAATGTTTAAGAATCTCCGCACATGACGACGAATCGCAGCCGTCCGCTGGACCCCTGGTTGCAGAGGGACATCTCACGCCAGGCCTTTCTTCGCGGCGCCGTCGGAATGCTGGCAACTGGCGCGGTTCTGGGGACCGCGCGGGCCGCCGCGGATCCCGTCGCCGGATGGGGCGGGCTGGCCTCCTCCATCGGCGGCGCCGTTGTCTTGCCGACCAACGCCGCCCAATTCGCCACCAGCAAAAAGGTTTTCAACTCGTTCTACGACAACTCCAGTCCGGCTGCGGTCGTGACGGTTTCGTCGCAGGCCGACGTGCAGAAAGCCCTCGCATTCGCGACGGCCAACAACCTCAAGGTCGCCCCGCGTGGCGGTGGGCATTCGTACGTCGGCGCGTCGAGCGCCAACGGCACCTTGGTCCTGGACCTGCGTGGGCTTCCGGGTGGCGCCAAGTTCGACGGCAACAACGTCACCGTCACCCCGGCGACCACCCTGTACGCGATCCATCAGGCCTTGACCGGCGCCGGCCGCGCGATACCCAGCGGGACCTGCCCGACCGTCGGCGTCGCGGGACTCGCGCTGGGCGGTGGGATCGGCCCCGACACCCGGCACGCGGGCCTGACCTGCGACGCGCTGCAGTCGGCGACGGTGGTGTTGCCCAGCGGCGACGTGGTGACCGCCTCCGCCAACGACAACCCGGATCTGTTCTGGGCGCTCCGCGGCGGTGGCGGCGGCAATTTCGGGGTGACGACGTCGATGACGTTCTCCACCTTCGCGACGGCCGACAGCGACGTCGTGCGGCTCGACTTTCCGCCCGCGTCGGCCACCCAGGTGCTCGTCGGCTGGCAATCCTGGCTCAGCGCCGCCGACCGAAACACCTGGGGCATCGTCGATCTCATGGTCGGCTCCGCCCCGAACTGCCATGTCCTGGCAACATGCCCGGCGGGCGCGGGGTCGGGAGTTGCCGATGCGATCAAGTCAGCGGTCGGGGTGGCGCCCACGTCGGTTTCGAACAAGACGATGAATCGCACGGATCTGGTGATGTTCCTGGCCGGCGGTAGCGCCAACCCTCCGGCACGCTCCTTCGTGGCCGGATCCGACGTCATCGGTCCGGTGGATTCCACTGCGGCCCACGCCATTGCCACCGCGATAGGGCAGTGGCCCGCAGGCGCGGGACAGGCGTCGGTCCTCGTCGACCCGCTCGGCGGCGCCGTCGCGGACGTGGCCGCGGGTGACACCGCGTTCCCGTGGCGCAATCAGGCCGCCGTCCTGCAGTGGTATGTCGAACCTTCCAGCAGCCAGGTCAGCGCCGCGAACAGCTGGCTGAGCTCCGCACACCAAGCGGTGCAACAGATTTCGGTCGGCGGATATGTGAACTACCTGGAAGCCAACGGCTCACCGGCGCGTTACTTCGGATCGAACCTGTCACGGCTGACGACCGTGCGGCAGAAGTACGACCCGAACCGAGTCATGTTCTCCGGCCTGAATCTCTGAGGTCTCAGCGGCCGAGCAGGCGATTACGTTGCTCGACGTATTCCTCGTCGGAGATCAGCCCCTCGTCGCGCAGCCGGGCGAACTCGCGGATCTCGGCGGCGATCCCCGTCACCACGGTGCGCGGCTCACCGTCGGCGGGCACGTCCTCATCCGTATCGGCCGGCCGCTCCCTGATCGCCTGCGTACCAACGGGTGCCGCGATCCGCTGGTCGCGCCGGCCGACGGCGTCACGAATGGCGCGCCCGGCCGTGCCGGCCAGGGCCATCTCGCCGAACGTGCTCTCGAAACCGGGCGCCACAGCCGTGGCGGCGGCGCCGACGGGCGCGGCCGGCAACGCGAGCGCGATCGGGCGTACCGCCGGCGTCGCCGCGACCCAGGTCGGCGGCACCGAGAGCCGGCCGATCGAATCCGCCTCGCCCAGCCCGCCCGACATCGTCGTCGACAACACGTTCGGCGTCGTCGCCGGACCGGCCGGCGTCACCCCCCGCACTATCGATACGGGCGCGCCGTTGGCATCCCAATCGCTGACGATGTCATCGGTGTGCAAACCGGTTTCAGCACCGATCAGGTCGATGGGCATGGATACCGCCCCCAGCGGGGCCAATGGGGCGTCGACTCCGTACGCAATGGCGTCGGCGCCGACGTTGATCAGATCCAACGGCGTATTCACGCCGAGTGCGGACGCCGCGGTGCCCGCCGCCCCGGACGCCGAGCTCGCCGGCCCGGTGGCGGCCGAGACCGCGCTCCGCGTGGACCCGGCGGGCAACTGGGCGGCTTGGCTGAGCGCATTGGCCTGCGCCCCCGAGTTGGTGTTCTGCTGCGGTGGGGTGAACGGCGTCAGCTGCGTGGCCGTGGCCGAGGACCCCGCGTAGCCGTACATCGCGACGGCGTCTTGCGCCCACATCTCGCCGTACTGAGCCTCGGTCGCGGCGATCGCAGGCGTGTTCTGGCCCAACAGGTTAGTGGCGACCAGCATCGCAAGTTGGCTCCGGTTGGCCGCGACCTCCGGCGGCGGCACGGTTGCCGCGAACGCTGCCTCATAGGCCGCGGCGGCCGCAATGGCCTGCGTGGCGGTCTGCTCCGCCTGCGCGGCGGCCGCGCTCAACCACGACACGTAGGAGTTCGCGGCGGCGGCCATCATGGCCGACGAGGGACCCAGCCATGGTCCGGCGATGAGACCGGAGACCACCGATTCGTACGAGGCGGCGGCGGTATGTAGCTCCGCCGCAATCGATTCCCATGCCTGGGCGGCGGCAAGCATTGGTCCCGAACCCGGACCGGCGTACATCAGGCCCGAGTTGACCTCCGGCGGAAGCGTTGCGAAATCCATTGCACAACCGAACTATTCGAACGAGCGCGGGTCGGCTGGGTAAGCGGCAATTCCCCCAGCGATGGACGACAAAACTCTCCCCCTCAATGAATTTTTGGCGCGGCGCGGCTCAGCCTGCGCCGCGACGTTGCGAATCGGTGTGCTCTGCGGTCAATGGCTCGCGACGCCGCGCCCCTCTCTGACCGGTTGGAGGCGTCGAACGTTGTCTTCATTCGACACCTCGGCGTCCATCCCTGTTCCCGCGCAACTGCATTCACCGTCGACGAGCGAGTCGTCCGCGGCCGGCCGCGGCAGCGGCTGGCCCTTACGCAGGGTTGCGATGAGTTCCCGGTAGGGACCGACCAGGTAAACGGTGTCACCGGCGCTGAGCCGGGAGTCGCGACGCGGGTGCAGCCGAACCGGGGCGTCCTCCCGAGTGATTGCGATGACACGCGTTTGTGTGGACACTTCGAACATCTGCAGCCCGTCGAGTTCGCTGCCGGCCTGCACGTACATCCCGCCAATCAAAAACGATCGGTTACCGACCGAGAACGTGCCCAGCACCTGCAGGCCCATCGCCGCGCCGATGAACCACGGTGCGGCCAGTTCGACTGTGGACCGGACGTTTTCGAAGCCGAACCGCTGGGC